>NZ_DJGW01000071.1:352-6962 GCF_002432845.1 Sphaerochaeta sp. UBA5836 | reverse complement strand
CGCAGCCAAGGCGGCAGGGTAAGGCTGATCTTTTTCCTGTCACGCAGGGCCATGATGATGCTCTGAAGCACGATGAAGAAATACAAGAGCAGTCCGCTTACCATCGCTTGGAAGTTTGATTGAACGCCCGCAGCACGGATCAGCTCGTTGATGATCAGCAGCGTCAACGTACCGATCGGGGCTCCAAGCAGGTTGCCTACGCCGCCGTTGAGCAGCGTGCCTCCTATGATGGCCGAGGCTATCGCCTTCATTTCGGCTCCTGCCGCATTTCCGACATTGCCGGCCCCTGTTGTCATGATGTACACGAACCCCGCGATGCCGGCTGTCAAACCACTGATCACATAGGTGATGAATATCGTTCGCTTTACGTTGATGCCGAGCATCATGGCGCTATGACTATTGCCGCCGACGGCGTAGACGTTGCGCCCAAACCGCGACCACTTCATCAAGGAAGCAAGGATGACAAGAAGGATCACCACAAGTATGGTGCCGGGTTTTATCTCACACGGGATGAAGACTCCCAGCCTGTTTCTCGTCCCAAGCCAGGTGATTACAATGTCAAAATCCCTCAACCTCACGAATGCAGGCATGGTCACATTGATGGGATCCTTGTGAAGTGTCGTCAACAGCCCCTGTGCCAGGAACAACCCGGACAAGGTGATGATGAATGGTTGGATTTCAAGATAGGCTATGAGATATCCATGCAGGATTCCGAACGCAATGCCTATGCCCAACGAGATGAGGATGGCGCCTGCGATACTCCCGGATTCGGACTGGAGATAGACTGCACAGGCCATGGTTATCAAGCCGCAAACCGAACCGATGGAGATGTCGATGCCGCCGCCGATCATGACGATGCAAAGCCCGAGTGTCATGATGATGAGCGGAGCATTGAGGTTGAACAAGTCAAAAAACGTCTGGAACTGCAGGAAACTGGCCGGATACCTGATGATTGCAAAGATGTACATCAGTACAAATATGACTGCAGCGATGAGAAAGAGGATATTCGAATTCGATAACCTTGTTTTTGGTTTGATTGCGTTTACCGATGCCATCCTATTCCTCCTTCTTCCCGGCTCTGCCGGCGGGCTCATTGGTTGCATACAGCGGCGCCCCGCCCTTGGCTTGGCTTGCAGGAGTTCTCCAAGCCCGTACCTTGTCCATGGTTTTTTTGATATGCACCCTGACAACCGGTGATGCAACCACCATGAGAATGATGATGAAGATTGCCTTGAAGACCTTGATCATCGCGGGTTCTATCTCCAGCCTGAGCAGGGTCCTGTTGAGCATCTCAATCGTGTACGCTCCGATTATCGAACCGGTAATGCTGAACTTTCCACCGCCCAGCGAGTTTCCGCCTATTGCCACGGCAAGGATGGCATCCATCATGATCAGCTTGAGCAAGTTGACGCTGTCGTGGCGCCCCGCCTTGTTCACTGCGATGAATCCTGCAACCGCGCTGCAGAATCCCATGATCAGGAATGTCACAAAGATGACTTTTTTCGGATTGATGCCATTCAGGCGTGCCGCATTCGGGTTGATCCCCACACTCTCTACATAGAGCCTGAGCGTTGTAGTCTTGAACACTACGGCAACAAGTGCGATGAAGACAGCCGTCAGGATGATCGGAGTCTGTATCGGGAAGCCCGGTATTACCGTACCGATTTTATTCGATATGTCGTTGGCCAGGATGGGGGACAGTTTCCCGTCGATCATGAAGGCTATGGACCGGCCTCCGGTAAAGAGTATGAGCGATGCAACCATCGGTTGCACCTTGAATATCGAAACCAGGGTGCCGTTGAATGCGCCGAGGGCCAAGCCTGCTACACAGCTGAGGAGGAAGCCGACCACAATGGTAAGCAGCGTGACTTCGCCGGCTTGCAGGACATACATGACGAATACAGCCGATGTGATGGTGGCGCTTTCCCCGATGCTGATGTCCTGTCCCCGTGAGGCTGCAGTCACCAATGTCATGCCTATGGACAGGATGACCAGCTCGGAGGCCCCGAACAGGATATTCGGGATATTCCCGTAGAAAGCTCCGTTCACCATGGTGATGCGGAAATAGTCGGCGCCCTTTATCAGGTTGATGATGATCAGCAGCGTCATAACCGAGAGGGGAAGGAACAGGTGGGAAAAGTTCTTGATCAATTTGCGCATACGGTCTTTCCTCCCTGTGCTATCACCCTCATCACTTCGTTCTCCGTCAACTCCGATCCCTTGAGTTCTCCTATGATCTCGCGGTCTTTCATGACTATCAAGCGGGAACAGGTTCTCAGCATCTCATCAATTTCTGAAGAGATGAAGGTCAAGCTCATTCCTTCAGCAGCGAGCTTGATCACGAGTTTCTGAATCTCAACTTTGGTGCCGACATCGATTCCACGGGTGGGTTCATCCAGGATCAGGTACTCCGGGTGGGTGAGCAGCCACCGGGCAAGGATGACTTTCTGCTGGTTCCCACCGGAGAGCGATCTGATCGGCGTGTTGGGAGTCGGAGTCTTGATGTTCAATTTCTCGATATACTCTTCTGCAAATGCCTGTGCCTGTTTCATTGAGAAGGGTTTGAAAAATCCTTTCAGGACCTGCAGGGTCAAAACGATGTTGTCCCGTACCGACAGGTCTGCGATGATCCCATCGTCTTTGCGGTCTTCAGGCAGATATCCTATTCCGTGTTGTATGGCATGCAGGGGTGTTTTGATCCTTACTTGTTTGCCTTTCATTTTTACTTCACCGCCGGTTACCTTGTCTGCTGCGAAAATGGCGCGGGCGCTTTCACTGCGTCCGGAGCCGAGCAACCCGGCAAATCCGTTCACTTCACCTTTTTGTATGGAGAAGTTGAAGGGTTTTACTCCTTTGGCACTTGAAAGGCCAATACATTCAAAGACAGGGACGGTGGAGTCGGTTGCAACCGGCTCATGTTTCTTTAATTTGGTGATGTCCTCCAGCTCATTGCCCAGCATCTTTGCGATGAGGTCGAATTGGGAGAGCGAGGATGTTTCATATTCACCGACCAGCTTCCCGTTGCGTAGCACGGTAATCCTGTCGCTGATTTCGTATACCTGTTCGAGAAAGTGGGTTATGAAGATGATTCCCACGCCACGCTCTTTCAGCTCACGCATGAGGGCGAAGAGTTTCTGTACTTCGTCCTCATCAAGAGAGGACGTTGGCTCGTCGAGTATGAGGATCTTGCAGTCCATATCGACGGCACGGGCAATCGCAATCATCTGCTGTACTGCAAGCGAGCAGCTTGAAAGCTCCTGGGTCGGGCTTGCTGGAATACCCAGCGACCCAAGCAGCTGTACCGCATCCGCGTTCATCTGCTTCCAGTTCACCAGCGCTCCGCATCTGCGTCCGATATACATGTTCTCAGCCACAGTCAAATTGGGGCAGAGCATTATTTCCTGATAGACGGTACCTATCCCCTTGTTTTGCGCTTCTTCCGGCGTCTTGAAGTGGATGGGCTCGCCCTGCAAGGTGATGATGCCGGCGTCTTTTTCGTAGACTCCGGTAATGACTTTTATCAGTGTGGATTTGCCCGCCCCGTTTTCGCCCATGAGAGCATGGATCTCACCCTTTCGGAGCTTGAAGTCCACGCCATCCAGAGCTTTGACGCCAGGAAATGATTTGCTGATATCCGTCATTTCGAGTATGGTTTCTGACAACAATCAAAGGTCTCCTTAATACGCATACGGAACAAGCGAAGTGCGGTGCGGTATGCAGAACCAAATCCGCACACCACACTGCACACATTTCGTTGTTGTGACTGAAAACCTACCTGGTGATTACACCCTTGCCTGGATCTGCGTTGATCCCCCATTTGTCGATGAGTTCATCGGTGATGGTTTCGGTAGTCAAGAGCAATTCTTCCTGATAGACAATTCCACTAGGCATGCTGCCGCTCTTGATCCACTTGGAGATCTCGGCTGCCTGGCGAGGATTGCACTGCATGTCGGCATCCCAGTAACCGGCCTGCACGTTCCGAAGAGCAAATCGGTTGAAGTCAAATCCGATGACCTTGACCTTGCCGCCCTTTCCGTGGGTGATGCCGGCTGCTTCGAGAGCCTGGACGGCACCTTGTGCCATACCATCATTCTGTGCGTAGATGACGTTGAAATCCTTGCCTGCTGCAATTGCTGCTTCAACAATCTTGCGGGCTTCTTCAAGACTCCAGCTGTCTCCACCTGTTCCATCGGCAACGATGTTGAGCTTGCCTGCTTTTGCGGCTTCGAGTACGGCTGCACTTCGGCCGATTTCAGCTGCAGAACCCATCTGTCCACGGATGAGAATCAGGTTGATCTCGGGAAGACCAAGGCTCAACACCCATTCCACTGCTTTCTTGCCTTCATAGGCCATGTCGGAGAGCAGGGCAGCCTGGTAATTGGATTTGTCCGTGTCGATTGCGCGGTCAAAGAGAATTACTTTTATGCCGGCATCTTTTGCGGATTTGAGGGTGTCGTCCCATCCTGAAGCGTTTGCTGCTGAGATCAAGAGGTAGTCCACTCCGTCACGGATGTAGCCTTTCGCTGCAGCAATCTGCTCGCTGTTGTCCATGGTGTTGGTCTGCTTTGCGTCATAGCCGTTGGCTTTTGAAAACACTGTGTTCATGTCTTCAACGTTAGCCTGCCGATATCCGGATTCTTCCGGTGGCAGGTTCACAATACCCACCTTGATGAGGCCGGACTCTTTCTGACCTTGGGCGAACAGCACGCCTGAACCCAACAGTAATAGAATCATCAAAATACCTAGAGCTTTTTTCATGTTCTCCTCCTTTTTAGGGAATCATAAAAATTTGGATAGTTGTTTTGCGGCAACGCCGCATCTTCCATGAAAAGCCTAAGGCCTGCTATGTCAGAAGTACATGAGCTATTCTCTTGAGTTTGGTATGATATTTTCCTTGTAAAAACCAAATTCCAAGAAAGGAAGAAGAATGTTTGCTATCTTATGAAAAAGGTACGTTTTCTTACGATATCAGCAAAGACATCGTACAAATCGTAAAATAGGTGAAGGGGTGGTAAAAGAAAGGGCTGGGTTTGCTTGGCTTCCTTGGGGTGCAATGCCTCGGTGGCCTCTGGAAGGAAAATCACTCAACAAGTTGACTGATTTTAAGGATGGGTGCATGGGATGGCCCACCTTGGCTTCAGTAAGAGGTCTACAAGGTGGTGCTTGCAGTTAGAAAGGTTTTCAGCCAAAGAAATCTCTGATTTTCTTATGAATATCAGTTCCTGGAAAAATTCTGGGTTGTGTCGGTAACGATGATCAGGGGTGTGCATTGAACAGGAAGGTGAGTATCACAACATCCAAAATGGCATGGACCGCCCATGCGAAGAGGAATCCCTTGGTTTCCAGGATTGATTTTGTGAGAGAAAATCCGATGTATGCTACCAGGACAGCACCAAGCGTCCATTTCGGAGCAATGCCCCAATAATGGACAAAGCCGAAGACAAGGGAACCCAGGGCCATTGCCCAAGTGGGTGAGAGCCCGGCGTTTTCTGTTGATGTAACGTATGATAGGCGAAAGACCACCTCCTCGGTGAATGCATTTACGGCTGCCATAGGCAAAACCATGATGAGGTTGGGCCAAAGCTTGAAGGAATATCCTGATGCGGATGTTTGGAAATAGAGTACCAAGCCGGTGACGGCCGCCATGATGAGGCCGATGGTCCATCCAGTCATTTCCCAGCGCTCTTCTTTTCTCAAGCCGAGAAGAAGCTGAGCACGAGAGCACTAGTAGAAAGAAAAAGGGGAGGGGGGACAAACGTCAAGGGGCATATTGGGTGATTCGGTAGGATGGATACCGGGCAAGTTACTCTTTCGATTTATCGGGGGCTTCTTCTTGTTTTTTATCCCTGATCTCCTTGAAATTTATTGTTGGAATAAATATTGGATTGATCCCTGAATGAAGTGTGATATTGGTCACAGTCTCACGGAGATAAGGAAATACAAGCGCTGGCGCATTAATACTCAGGAACTCATCCAGTGAAATGGGCATTTCATCTTTTTCAGTAATATCAAACAATCCTATCATGCAACAGGTTAAAGTAACCTCTTTCTTTGTTGTTTCCGATAACTCAAGTTTCAAGTTAACCTGGGCTGTTTTCTTATCTTCATCAACTGATGATCCGATTTGGACCTTGAAGGAATATTTAAGCGGAGTCGATACTTCCGGCGCTCTTTGGAAGCTGAGCTCTGTAATAAAAATGTTCTTTATGGGTATACCCATTTTACACTCCTTGACTTTTTGGTTAGTCAGTAACCTCAACACCTAAACAAACATCCCTCAAAATGAGGAATGTCTGCATAGCTGTCGATTACGCCGGATACAACATCAGTTACCGCAAAACTACAAGTATATACTTCATTCTTGTCTTTGAATTCAAACGAAGGAACCATATCCAATACCATGGAAATCTCACAGAGTTTATCCAATGTAAGGTTTCTGTCTCCATTGAGTATCTGGGAAATATTGGAAGGAGATGTTTCAAGAGCTCTTGCAAGATCAGCCTTGTTAAACTCCTTCAAATTCATTGCATCAAGAATTCTCTTGGAAACCTCATTTCGGAACATTCTTTTCCGAATTCTTGGGTTATCCATGTAATTCTTTGCAATTTCT
>NZ_DJGW01000071.1:0-270 GCF_002432845.1 Sphaerochaeta sp. UBA5836 | reverse complement strand
TGAGCTCTAGCTTTTCGGAGGTCCTCCTTCCTCCATTGCTGGTCTTTCTTCCAAAGACCGTATATCAGTATCAATGTCCGATTTCTGTCCCAGATGCTTGCAAATCTTAATTGATCTCCTCCCTTAACTTCCCAAAAGTCCTCTTCACCCATCGGCTTGAACTTCTTTTTATGGATATTATCAGGAAAAAATCGGTCAATAAAATCAAAACTTGCCATTAAGTCTTCAAGGCTATTCTCTGCTTCTGGGCCTTCCAACCCATCAAAGAAC
>NZ_DJGW01000045.1:0-6358 GCF_002432845.1 Sphaerochaeta sp. UBA5836 | reverse complement strand
TATAGTAAACGTCACTGATTGATTCAGTTTGCCTTGAACGAACAGAGACTCCTGAGTTTCTCGTTTGGATTGCTCAGTGAGGCAAACCAAGAATCAAGGGTGGCCGAGAGGCTGGACAAATCCGGCCAGAAGTGGTTGTGGGTTTTCTCCCTCCTGGTTATCCTCCATACCTGTTCGATTGGATTCAGGTCGGGAGAATACGGCGGAAGGGAGACAAACGACATCCTGTCACGGATGTCCTGGTACTCGGGTTCTTTCTCGACAAGCCGTTTCGCTTTCTTGTGCCAGGGGGCATTGTCCAGGACGAGGATGATCCTCTTGTTCCCACCCGTATCGCACTGGTTGATGAATTGCCTGAAGCTGTCGATGGTCGTCTCCCAGTTGAACCACAGCGGTTTGGCAACGAAGAGCCTCCCGTCCGATGGGATGACGAACCCGCTGTAGGATGCGTTCTTCCTGCCCGCATACGACTTCACCTGCGGCTTGCTGCCTTTCGGCGACCATGTTCGCGCAATGGTGCTCTGGATGCTGAAATGCACCTCGTCCTGGAATACGATGATGTTCGACTCGTCCGAGCTCAGGATTTGGAGTTTTTTTTAAACGCTTCCCTGGCTTCGCCGTCCTGCTCCCCCTTTGCGGGGAACGTCTGGGGCCTGATGAGCGAGAAGCCGAGCTCATGGAACAACCGTTCGCATTGCCTTGTCTTGAGGGTTACCCCGTATGCCTTGCCGATGTGGTCGGAAAGCGTGTTCCCGTCCCACACGTTGTACCCGAACAGGGAAGGCTCTGTAGCTATGTCGTCTTTTATATTTTCTTTTTGCTCTTTGGAAAGCCTCGAAGGCCGCCCGGGTTGCTTTCTTGGCCTCAGGGATTCGAAGCCGTGCTCATCCACCGATTTCATCCACATGGTGAGCGTTCTGGCGGTCTCTCCTGCAGCAGCCGCAATCTGGGCGGCTGATACGCCGCCGAGCATGAGGTTCACCAAGGTGACCTTCCTGATGTATTTCCCGTCTTCTGTGGAGCGTACAATCTGGCTCCCTTCTTGTATCAGGGCGGATTTGTCGGTTTTGAACTTGCGGTTGTTCATATGACCCTCCTCAATTCTACCCCTATTGTAGCATGCAGAGGCGTCAATTGAAAGAGAATTTATTTATGACGTTTACTATAAATCTCGGTATAATGCAATTATTTTTAGGTATTGTATTTTTTCCTCCTTCTATACTGAGTGTACACTCAGGGAGGGCCCTGCCCTTCCTGTGAAAGGGAGGATTCTATGAACAAACACCTGCGCATCATCGTTGGTACGACTCTGTGCCTGCTGATGGCACTCTCCTTGCCCGCACAAGGGGCCAAGGAACAAGCAAGCGAGCAAAAGCTGACACCGATCAGCATGTGGTACGGCGCCTTGATGACCGAAGCCGGTCCCCCGCCTGCCGACTGGGTTGTGTATGACATTGTACGCGACAAACTTGGTATAGAGCTTACCCTCACCGCCCTGCCATCCAGCGAAGACGACCAGGACGTCAAAGTTCAGGCAGCAGGGGCTGCGAACAATCTCCCCGATGTCTTCATGGTCCGACGCACTCCGTGGCTCAGATTGGTCAAGCAGGGAGTCATCGCCGATGTCGACGACATGTATCCGCTCATGCCCAAGCGTACAGCAGAGATGTACACCCCCGGAAGTCGTGCCTACACCACGTACAACGGCAAATCCTACGGCCTTGCATCCCCGGGAGCCATTATCAAGAATGAAGGGGTGGTCATCCGCAAGGACTGGTTGGACAGACTCGGACTGGCGGAACCCAAGACCACCGAGGAATATCTGAATGTAATGCGTGCCTTCACCTTCAACGACCCCGATGGCAACGGCAAGAATGACACCTACGGCTATGGCGCCTTCTTGGAGATCAACCCACTCGAAGAAGGTCTCGGGCGCAGGCTCGACCCCTTCTTCGGTGCTTTCGGCGTAGCCGGAACGTGGAATATGAGCAAGGATAATTTCGGCCTGAATATCCGAAAGCCTGCCTATTACGATGCCCTCGCCTTTGTGAAGCAGATTGTCGACGAACGCTTAATCGACCCCAACTGGCTCTCCTACCGCAAGGATGACTTCAGGGCTGCTTGGAAACAGGGTCGCTTCGGCATCATGCGCGAGCAGAATGGAGCCTTGGCCATGGAAGCCAACTACAAGCCGTTTGACATGAACTTCCCCGAAGGCCAGTGGATGGTCATCGATCCTCCGATGGGTCCTGAGGGCAAGTCCTCCGTAGGCGTGTACTCAGTCACCTACCGCATCACCGCAGTAAGTGCCAAGGCGGCCAAGGAAGGTAAAAAGGAAGCCATCGCCCGTTTGTTTGAATGGATGAGCAGTGATGAAGGCTACTATCTGCTTGGTTGGGGCGTTGAAGGGGTGAACTACACATTTGACAAGGACGGCATCCCCACAGCCGAGGGCATTCCCGATCCAGAAATGGCATACACCCAGCCTAAGGGCAGGCCGTTCATTCAGCTTGCAAATCTCGTCTACCGATACACCGATGCCGAGCTGAAAGCTACCTTCCCGACTTATAAGACCGCAAATGGCAGAAGCCAGAGCGCACTCGATTTCCTACGTGACTTCCAGACCCGCGCTTGGACCGAGGACACCGGTGCCGATACCCTGCCGCTGCCCAATGACGACCTCAAGCGCTTCTATGAACAGGGTGTTGCAGAGTTCATCACCGGACGCAGGGTGCTGAACCAGGCCAATTGGAAGGCCTTTGTTGCAGATTTCGACCGACTGGGCGGAAAAGCTTGGGAGGACGAAGCACGTGCCTACGCCCAGGAGAATGGCCTCCTGTTGTAGAAATACCAAACCCGGGGGAGCCTGATGTAAACAAACAGGCTCCCTCGCTTCAGAAAAGGACGAAGAACATGGATCGAGCTTTGCTGGTACGTCTGTTGGGTGAAAAACCTGCTAAACAGGAAACACAAACAACCTATAGCCTTGCACCGCTGAAGCAGGAGAATGGGTATCGATACACCGAAGTCTCCTACCAAGCCTGTGATGGTGAGATGGTACAAGCATTGCTTTTGATCCCCGATGGCCTGGATATTGCAACAGACGAGAAGCACCCCGTCATAATCGCCCACCACCAACATGGAGGCCGTTACGATGCAGGTATGCTTGAGCCGGCAGGCTTGTACGAAAACCCGGCAAACACGTTCGCGCTCACCCTCTGCAAGGCAGGCTTTATCGTTCTCTGCCCCGAGCAGATCGGCTTTGGACGGCGGAGGGAGAAACTCTCTGATGGCCAGTACATGAACGGACGGGATAATGAGCGCTGGCTCTTTATCCAGTATTACCTCAAGAACCGCACGCTACTGGGAAAGTGTCTCTTCGATATGGAGTGTGCGATGGATATGCTGGAGCAGTTGCCGTTTGTGGACAAAGAACGTATCGGAATCTGCGGTCACTCGATGGGAGGGCTCATCGCCTATTGGTTCGGCTGGTATGAGAAACGCATCAAGGCAATCGCCTCGGTATGCGGGTTCTCCTCTCTTGCACTCCTTCAGCAACGGCATCTTAACCACACATTCACCATGTACCTGCCTGGCATTCTGAACTACGGGGATACCCCGGACCTGCTTGATGACATCTGTCCAAAACCACTGTATCTCACCTTCGGAGCCGAGGACAGGATTTTCCCTGTAGACGCCTCTTTGGATATCTGCAGAAAGGCTCAAAGCATCTATACCCAACAGGAAGCGTCCAATCAGTGCCTGGCGGAAGTGACTGAGGATGGGCATGTTTTCACTGAAGAGAAGCAATCAAGGGCGGCAGAGTTTTTTAGGATGTTGTTATAAGTATTGTGTCAGATTGCGTTTGCCATAGACTACTCTAGCAACCGTGACGGTCTGCTTTGAATCGTCAATCCAGTAGAACATACAATAGTGCTTGATTACAACGCAGCGATACTCATGCTTCAGAGGTTTATAGCAACGATAGACTTGTATACTATATGGAGCATGTGCAATTCTTTCTGCAGTCTGCACAATGTTAAGAACGAGATGCTCTGCAGCTATAGGATTATGCAGAACCTTGGCAATATACCTAACAATCTCATCGATGTCTTTCTTAGCTATAGGTAGATATGTGAGAGCATACATTGCTTACTCCTCGATGATATCACGCATGGCTTTCAGAATATCTTTCGAGGAGTATCTCGTCTCATTGGTTTCTGCTTCTCGTTCCGCTTCCTGTAATTTTCTATATACTTCACTTGAAAATTGCATGCTTTCGTATGCCTCCATACTCATCACCACCATGTCACCGAATCCATTTCTAGTGAGAAAAATTGGTTCTCCGGTCTCATGCACGATTCTGGATATCTCTGCAAAATTATTCCTTAGATCTGAAACAGGACGTATTGTTTTCATAGTAGTACCTCACGAATAATTTAGCATGATTATGCTAAATTTTATAGTGCTCCATCCAAGTTTCCGATTCTACAGACCAACTGTGTTATATATCAGGCGGATAGTTCAGGAATTCGCTTCAAGAACGCTCATGTTCTTGTTTTATTTCCAGAATGCACTATAATTAGTGCATCATGGAAACAAATAAGCGTGCTTCATATCTCACATTCCGATCTACCTTCTCTGAAATGGGTTGTTTCTCCATGAACCAAATACGCTTTGGAGGAGTCTATCAGGTAGGAAGGAACACCATCTCCCGATGGGTCAAAGAAGGCAAACTGATACAACTCAGACAGGGTATGTATGCGTTTCCTGAATCGAAGCAGGATGGGGATGCCCCTTTCTACATCGCCAACAAGCTCTATGCACCATCCTACATCAGCATCCACTCGGCCCTTGCTTTCTATGGGATGATACCCGAAGCAGTAGTCCAAATAACGAGTGTCAGCAGCCGAAAAACCACCTTCTTTGAGAATGAGCTGGGACAGTTCAGCTACCATAGTGTAAAAAGGGAAGCAATGTTCGGTTATACCATCGAACAAAGTACATTTCATCCTACTTGGGGAATGCTGATTGCTGAACGGGAGAAAGCAATCTTGGACTTGCTCTACCTGTATCCACAGTATACGAGCAAACAGGACATGCTTGACCTACGTCTGGACCTTGATGACATCGACTCTGCCAAGCTCGATGCCTACACAGAGCAGTATGGAGTGAAAGCACTGGAACGTCGTGTAATGACTTTGAAGGAGGCATATTCACTATGATTGACCTACAGGCATTGCAACACTACTTTCCCGCCACGGTGCAACGACGAACCGATTTGGCCGCTTATATGGTAAAAGAATACCTACAGTGTCAGATCTTGGAATACCTGAGCCATACTCAATATATGGAGCACCTCTCATTCATTGGTGGAACCAACCTTCGATTGATCAAGCGAATCGATCGTTTCAGTGAAGATCTTGATTTTGATTGCAAGAACCTCAGCTTTGAAGAATTTCAATCGATGACCGACTTGGTAGTCAAGCATCTTTTGGACCAAGGGTACAATGTTGAACCAAAACAACAGGAACACGAGGGACTGCACGCTTATCGGAGAAGCTTGTATTTCCCCCAGCTTCTCTTCTCCTTGAACCTAAGCGGCTATAGAAATGCAAAATTCCTTATCAAGTTTGAGATGCAGGACCAAGGATGCACCTATCCTGTTCAACGTGCCTTTATCCAAAGCTGTGGTTACTATTTTCCCGTCCCTGTTCCTCCTGATGACATTCTATGTGCCATGAAAATCTCAGCTCTGCTTTCAAGGACAAAGGGAAGAGACATATACGATACTCAATTTCTGCTTGGGCAAACAAAGCCAAATTACGAATATCTGACTGCTAAACATGGGATTACCTCTGAATCGGAGCTCAAGCATGCAATTCTCCAACGCCTCAAACAGGTCGACCTGTCTCTGAAACAGCATGATTTTGAACATCTGCTCTTCGACAAACAGAAGAGCAGCACCATTCTCTACTTCCCTGACTTCATCCAGTCTTACCACAGTGACTGAGTACTCACCTCCACCCATTTCGCACCGCCCTGACTCTTAGCCTTGCAACCATAGCCATCCAGCTGGTGCATCTGGTCTCTGCGCTGTTGAAACCCCATGCTTAGACCACACCGGGTCTGTGGCCGATCATCACCTATGTGGTATTCGGCTGTGCAATGCTCTGCTTGGGGCTTCTGCTGCTCAAGAGTCGAAAAAGCGACGACCACCGCTCACTGAAAACCTTATATGGAGCATCGGGTTGAACTGTCTACTTTTCGTCCCCTTGGGGGCAATAGAGTACGTGTCGCAAGCCTTCTCGCTGTTCGCCTACCAACCACTGAGCCTGGAGTACCTGGTGTATTTGGT
>NZ_DJGW01000069.1:23778-37238 GCF_002432845.1 Sphaerochaeta sp. UBA5836 | reverse complement strand
TAAGCAAAACGAACTGATCGGCAGGAGCTCCCATCGATTGCGGCAAGATCTTCAGGTGGTCGCACGTACGCGCCATCAGGAGGAAGTTCATCCCGCTTGGGTGTTCCATCGTTCAGGCAACAGGTTCTTGACCAGCCTTTCCATTATTCACCTCTTCACCAGGGAGAAGAAACTCGAGTACAGCGTTGAAGTGTACAGCCCCTCTGTGTGGACTCCTGCTGATATCAGCGAGCTGTGTGAGTTGGCCAATCATGACCCATCCCAGTGTTTTCCCTCGGTTTTTTCATTGTTGAGCTCTAAAACCACGGTGAGTTGCCTCTGTTTCAAGGTGCAGAACAGCAAGGAACTGGGTATGCAGCTCAATCAGATTGAACGTGCCAAGTTCTCGCAGAACCTTGCACAGACGCTTGCAAACCTGTTGGGCTCCACCATCGACGTGTATGCTTTCTCCTTTGATTCCTATTTTGTGTTCCTCAAGGACAGTGGGCTTGACCAGGTCCTGTCCAATAAGATCCAAGGCCTGATGAAGGCTTTCCAAGAGCCCTTCAATACATTCGATATCCGCTTGGATTGCGGGGTTTCAAACTACCCATCCACCTCCTCAAATGTCTTCGACCTCTTGGTGGATGCACACCTGGCAAGCCAGATGGTGGAGAAACTGAAGGATGGTCGGTATGTATTCTACACAAGCGAAGTGAAAAAGCAGTACCAGCGCCATACAGCAATCCGGCAGGCGCTCGCGACTGTGTTCAAGTCCGATCAGATGCGGTTGTTCTATCAGGCCCAACTCTCCATTGAGAAGGGAACCATCATCGGAGCAGAAGCCTTGATCAGATGGGAGCATCCGACTCTCGGATCCATACGACCCGACGAGTTCCTGCCGATTCTGCAAGAGCAGCAACAACTTGATCAGTTGGGTAGGTTTGTTATCACGGAATCCATCCAATTCCTGAGCCGGAATCTTGCCTTCCTGCAAGCAACCTGCCCAGCTTTCTCCTTATCCATCAACCTGAGTCCCGAGGAGTTTTCCAACCCCACCCTCATCGACCTGCTGGGCTCCCTTCTCAGGGAGTACCGTATTCCTGACAACTACCTGACGGTTGAATTGACCGAGCATACAGCCGTAGAGAATCTCACCTCTGCGAACGCAACCTTGGACAAGCTTCATGCCCAAGGCATAGCCATCGCCATCGATGACTTCGGCACCGGCTTCTCCTCTCTCTCGTACCTCATGGAACTGTCGATCGATATGATCAAGATCGACCGTTCCTTCATCTCCCGGTATCCCGATTCCGAATCGGTCACCATCTACAAGACCGTCCTGCTTCTGGCCAAAGAGGTGGGGGCCACCGTGCTGGCCGAGGGTGTGGAAAAAGCTGAGCAACTCGCTTTCCTTTCGGAAATCGGCTGTGACCAGTATCAGGGCTACTTGTTCTCAAAAGCCGTTGATGAGACAACGTTCCTCAAGCAGATTGAAGAAGTAAATATCCAAACATGATATCAACAAGCTGCCTATTCACAAAAATATGTTGCCGTGCACCCGGATATGAATACAAGGATTCTTGGGATTGCGCCAGGCTGCCAAGATGTTTGCCGGTTGGATACACCGCATCGACGAATGCCGGCAGCAGCCTCACGATATCGTTTGAAAGGAATCCGAATCCCCTGCAGTCCCTGAGTGAGAGCGCACTCAACCAGCTATCGAGTATTGATGACGCACCCAAGCCTCCATGGTCGGACAGGGTTTCGATGTAAAAAAGGGAATCCCGAAGGATTCCCTGGTGTGCTCGGTCAAACGCTTTTAGTAGCGGTTGAAGCTCGGGCGGGGTTTGGCGATGGCTTCGTTGACACGAAGATTGCGACCACCAAAGTCCTGGCCGTCAAGCTGGCTGATGGCGGCGATAGCAGCAGAATCGTCTTCCATCTCTACGAAACCAAAGCCCTTGGGGCGGCGGGTCTCGCGGTCAATGATGATGTTTGCACTCAGTACGGTGCCGTACTGTGCGAACAGGTCGCGAAGTTCCTCTTCGCTGGTGTTGTAACTCATGTTACCAACATAAATTTTCTTTGCCATTCAAAGCATCCTTCACAGGCCATTGCCTGTACAATAGAGTATTTGCTCTTTTTGGCGCAGTCTCGAACGTTTAACCTGTCTGCTAGTGGATTCAGTGAAGAACGCATACATACTAAGATAGGGTAAGGGACTAGCTGCAACGCAAAAACCAAAGCAACTGTACGGTAGCATGCCCAAATACTCTTGTCAATGAAGGGCCTTCGGCTCTTTGAACATTTTTTGCAAATATGTAAGAGAAAAGTGTGGCAATATGTAAAGAAACCAGTACAAGGGGTAAAGACTTCAGCCAGTTGGAAAACAAAGGCTCACGATGCTATCATGGGACTATGAAACACATCGAAGTCGCAGCCGCTGTTTTGCTCGAGCATAATACAGTATTTGCTGCTCGGCGGGGCAACAGTGGACCTCTTGGCGGGAAGTGGGAGTTTCCTGGTGGAAAGCTTGAAGAGGGTGAGGACGGCTGCACTGCAATCGTCAGGGAGATTGCCGAGGAGCTGAAAACCCGGATCGAGGTTGTTCGTCCCCTCATAACGGTCAGCTATCAGTATCCAACGTTCTTTGTGACGATGCATGCCTTTCTCTGCCGACGGCTGGAAGGAAATCTTGAGCTGACCGAACATGTTGCTTCTTGTTGGATTGGCAAGGAAGATCTCTACAGCCTTGATTGGTCTGAGGCCGACCTTCCGGTTGTTCGTGAAGTTGAGAAGCTGCTTGTTTGAATTGACTTGCTTCCTGTTTGTTCTCTTGCGATACTGAAGACACAGAGAGGGCCCAGTGG
Source organism: Sphaerochaeta sp. UBA5836 (assembly GCF_002432845.1). Classification (NCBI taxonomy): domain Bacteria; kingdom Pseudomonadati; phylum Spirochaetota; class Spirochaetia; order Spirochaetales; family Sphaerochaetaceae; genus Sphaerochaeta; species Sphaerochaeta sp. UBA5836. The sequence continues at coordinate 34,386 of NZ_DJGW01000069.1, read as the reverse complement.
AAAGTGTCCTGATTCCTTCATTCGACAAGTTCTTTCTCTTTTGCAATCTCTATCGAGCAGAGCAAAGCAAGGCGGTAGTCCAGATCATCCATGGGGCTGCTGAATACAAGGCCCGGTATCATACTGTGGCAACCTTTTTACAGAGCCAAGGCTACAACGTATTGGTAAGTGACCAGAGGGGGCATGGAGATTCCACCGATGCCCGTTTTGTAAGGGGGTATCTTCCTTCTGTGGAAGTTTTGGTGGAAGACCAGTGGTATGTGACACAATTTTTGAAACAAGAGTTTCCTCGATTACCGATTCATGTGCTCGCCCATTCGTTCGGCGCAAACGTCTCACGACTCTACCTGCACTCGCATGATGGGGCTATTGCCTCGTTGATCATGACAGGAGCCCCTTGCTATGTACCTGGAATCGGATTGGTGATGGCACTTGTCAGAGTGTTGATGCTGGTGCTTTCCCCGCACGGCTATGGCTTCATTTCCGGCAAGCTCACTACAAGCGCATCGCTGAAATGGGTTTGTTCAGATCCTTCGGTCATCGAGGAGCGTCGAACCGATCCGTATCGGAAAAATTTTCGGTATCAGTTGGCCTCCATTCACACCATTTTTGATTCAGTGAAAAAATTACATGCCACCCCAACAGGCCCCATCAGCCAGCCTTTGCTGCCCATTCTCTGCATATCGGGTTCAGAAGATCCTGTTCCGGGCTTCAGCAAAGGTTTGGCCGACACAGAGGCTTCATTGAAGCGGATTGGTTACACCCGGTTCTATAAAAAGGTATTTCCTTCAATGAGGCATGAGGTATTGATGGAGAAGGAGAAAGAATTGGTATTCTCGCTGATCGCCGACTTTCTGAATGAGCAAAGGCGGGACGAAAGACTTGACGATTTGCTTTCGTGATATGATTGTATAAGAAAGATTGTTTTCTTTCAGGGCAAAACCCGATTTCATCTTGTAAGGAGCGATGGATTATGAGAAAGAACACACGAGACACGATTCGAAGGCCCAAGGATTGGGAACGAGACCCGGCTTGGGATTCTGATGAGCAAGAGGTTTATACGGAGGAAGGCGGCAAGTCTAAAACCAAAACAAAAACAACACAGAAAGAAGAACCGATTCAGACTGATATCGGAGAGTAATTCTGAATACAAGTTGTACCGTTTCCATCCTCTCAAGCAATTGGGAGGATTTTTCACGGGGCGTAGTACGCCTCACTGAGGTTCAGCTCATCCGCTCTCACCTCCTGGTTGGGAAGGAATACCGTGTGCAACACCCGTCCGGATGCATTGAGGAAGGAGAACTCAAGGTCGTAGACACCCGCTTCGAGATCGATCAAACCCACCCAAGCCTCTGCAGGTAAAAAATGCGTTGAACGGACATCGGCACGCTCGGAGACGTCCTGGGCAACCCGGAAGATGAAGCCAAGGAGCTCCTCGGCCGCCGTCACCTTGTCATCCTGCTGGGCAACAGAATCGTACATGGCAACGCCGACCGCCTTGGCAATGGCTCGCAGCACCGCCTTGGTCTTGGCCAGCTCGCTCTTTGTGCGGAAGGTGTCGATGGCAACATCACTGATGGACTCAATCTTGTGCAGCGTCGTCTCGGCCTGGGACCCGGCTTTCAAAGTGATGCTATGTACGTTTGAGTATATTCCCACCAAAACAGGATAGGCGATTTTTGCCCGGTTGTACGGGCTTACAGAGACATATTCCCATCGCTCCTGTTTTTGGGGAGCCTGACCGCTGAAAGAGATGACATGGAGCCTTGCCTTGCCCTCCTCGGGGGCTCCCTCATCCAAAAGAGAGGGAAGGGGGAAGTTGTACAAATGCGGTTGCGAAGCAAATGCATGCTTTACCTGCTCTTTGGCATAATACGCTGTCGAAGCCTCCCCAAGCGACTGGGCGACCAGTGATGCAAGATAGTTGGTAAGGGCGCTGGTGGAAAAGGAGGAAGCGTAGATTTCAGTATCGACACTCCCCAGTCCATGCTGCGAAGCGTAATTTCGCACCTGCTTGCTGTACCGTTCGTATTTCTGCTTCAGCAACGCCTGCTTTTCCATGCTGCGGTTGAGCTCTACCAAAGCGGACTCTTCCTGACCGAGGGCTATGTAGTTCAAGGCCTTGAACAAGTTCAGATAGATATCCTCATACTCCTCACCCTGGTATGCCTTGGTATTGTCGTTGACGATGAAGGAAGCGATGTTGGCAGTGATGCTTTGGGTGTATGCTTCGCTGATGAGCCGCTCCGATTCCGAAAGTAGTTTGTTCGATTCTTGGTAGTTGTGGTTCAAGCGGGCGAGCATGCCCAGATCGTAGTTGACGATGATCGGCCCCTGTGCCTTCAGAAGAGACGGGGCTTGCATCTGGAGATTGTGATAGGCTTTCTCATAATTGCCCTGCATGACATACGCTTGGGAACTTGAGAGATCGACATAGGAGGAACACCCCAGAAACACCATTGGACAAAGCAGAAGCACACAGAGCAACCTGGCTGCAAACATCGTCCACATCGCTTCTTTGTTTCTCCTCGACATGGCCACAATGTAGCATTCCTGTCCCATGCACGCAACAAGACAATGCTCGAAAATAGGGGCATTTGTCTGTTTTATCCACTTTCATCCTACACAATAGGCGTCTTATCTGGTACACTTGGAATCAATCCAGGCCTGATTGGAGGCCAATGGAACAAGGAGATCCTGAAATGAAACGAACCTTGTATGGGAGCCTGCTCCTTTTGATGGTGATGATGCTGTTTCTCTCCTGTCAGTCTGCCGTTTCTGTCAACCGTCTGAACGCCGAGGACGACATCGATCTGAGTGGAAACTGGAATGATACCGATATCCGCATTGTCTCTGAAGCCTTGGTTGAGTCAAGTTTCTCCTCACCGTGGATCAGTCAATTCCGTATGAAGCATCCGGGCAAGAATCCGGTGGTGATCGTCGGCACTTTCCTCAATCGCAGCAGCGAGCACATCGATACTTCCATCATTGCAAAACGCTATGAGATGGCGTTGATCAACTCCGGCAAGGTGGATATGGTTGCCGACCAATCCTTCAGGGCCTCGGTTCGTGATGAACGGGAGGAGCAGCAGTATTTCGCCAGCGAGGATACCGCCAAGGCTCTTGGCAAGGAGATTGGTGCTGATTACCTGCTGCAGGGAGCGGTTCGAACCAACCTTGACCAGAGTGGCAACCAGACTGTCAGAACATACTATGTCTCCGCCGAGCTGATCGACATCGAGACCAACCGCAAGGTCTGGGTTGGTGAAGAGACTATTAAAAAGCTCATCAAACAGGGCAAGTACAAGTTCTAGGAGGACCGATGACCAAACTTGGCAGATGCATGGTCCTGCTTTTGGTTTTCTTCATGCTCGTCTCCTGCACCCAGTTGGGGACAACCGGATCGGGCAAACCTACATGGCTCGATCGAGGCTATGATGCAACGTATGATGAGGCAACGTATCTCTGTGCTGTCGGCTCCGGATCAAATAGGGAACGGGCTGTTGATTCGGCACTCTCTTCGCTGTCTCAGGTTTTCAATGCCCAGGTACGCTCACTGACCGAGGTGACCAGCCTTTCCAGCAGGGAGACCGATGCTGCCGGCAATGTCACCTTCGCCGAATCATCGGAGATGGTGGAGAGCGGAAGCGTAGCTTCACAAACGGGGAACATAATCGGCGCCGAGGTTGTCGGTACCTATATCGATGATCTCGGACGCGTGTATGTACGGGTTGCCCTGCACAGAAAGCGTACTGCTGAACTGTACAAGAACAGGATAGCAGAACTTGCCGCCTCATTGTCGCAAGCACGCACCAAGAGTGCCCTGGCTTCCGATTCCCTTCGCTCCTATCTCTTGCTGCTGCAGGCAAAGAGCCTTGCCAGGGAACAACAATCACTCTACGACCAGCTGCAGGTACTGCTTCAGCAGCCACAGAGACAGGTCCTCTTGGGCTATGAACGCGAGCTGGCCGTCCTTGCAGAGAAAATACAGGTCAGTGTCAAAGTTGTCTCCGATGATGCCAGTACTCCTGTGTTGCAGGCTGCCTTCGAGAAAGGATTGCAGGATTTCGGATTCAGGATATCCAAGCAGGAAGAGGGGCCCGTTCTCTTGGTTGTTTATGACGTAGAGCCGCTACAGATGGCTGACAGCCCATACCAATATGCAAGGTACTCGCTGTCTGTACAACTCATGCAGGGAAACGAGACGTATGTTTCCTATAAGAAAGTTGAGAGGGAAGCTGCTCTTTCACAAGTCGATGCCGTGGCAAAAGCCCTGCGTTCGGCTGGCAACAGCGGTGTAGAAGAATTCTTTAGCCTCATGCTGACAACGCTTGGGGATGAAACGTAGTGGAGGTTTCACAATGAAAACAAAGTATGCGGTGATCGCACTCGTATTGCTGGCTCTCACCTTGACCGGATGTGCATCCGCCAAAGTCAAGGAGGCTCCCGCTCCCGCCCGTCCGGTGATCATTGGTGCTGAAGGCATTCCCCAGCCGGAGTGGGTATACAAGACTGTTTCCACCCAGGATGTCCATTTTGAGACCGGGTATGGAAACATGAATGACAAGCAGAATTCCATCAAGCGTGCGACGGTGGAAGCCAAGAACAAGATTGCAGCATGGGTGAGCACTACCGTCAAGGAAGTGGTTGTCACCTATGTCAACGATGCCGGCAGCGGCGACGACCGCCAAGCCCTCGACGCCATGGAAGTGATCAGCCGGCAGGTTGCCGAAGCGACGCTCAGCGGTGTTACCACCGAGGAGATCTGGGTGGATGCAGAGGGAGCCGTATGGGTGCTCTGTTCCATCCCGATGGCCAATATTGAAAAGAATTTTGAACCTGCAGCAGAAGCCGTCGCCGAGGCCTTTGTTGAAAGCGATGCCGCAGCTGCTGCAAATGCCAAAATGAAGGACGCCTTTGCAAACCTCCTCAAGGGAGCGATGTAAGTGCTGAAGGCAGGAAGAAGCCATCCTCTCTGCTGCACAGGATCTTTTGGATTTGAAAACCGATCATGCTTTGTCGGTTGAGAAGGTCCACACTGAGAATGAGGTCATGCAACGTGATTTCTGTCCGGTTTCAGCATCATTATGACAAGGATGCATAGACACATTGGAGCTTGGCCTCCTGCTATGAATAAGGATGTATGTATGAAACGAAGTGTATTTGTAATCCTGCTGGGTGTCTTGGTTCTTGCAGGTTGCGCTACTCCCAAGACCAATGCGGATGGATCGCCGTACTGGACGACCCACACACCCAAGAGCACCAGGACGGTGCACTACGAGGTAGGCTCGGCCAAACAGTCGACACCACAGCTCAGCCAGCTTAGGGCGGAGTCGGCGGCCAAGGATGCCATCGGCAGATGGGCATCGACCAATGTGGATAACGCTCTGGTAACGTTCATCGAGGAAGCCGGGGAGGTGCTGAGGACAAAACAAATGCTGGAGGTCCTTCAGAACCTGAGCATTCAGACGGTCAATATCGGCCTCAGGGGCGTTACCTTCGTCGAACGTTATACCGCCGCTGACGGCACGGTATGGGTGCTCGCTTCCTATCCGGTCAAAAACCTCAAGGATGCCTACAGGCAGCAAGCTGCGGAGTTGCAGCAGAAAATGGCTCTTGCACAGGCCCAAGCCGAGGCACAGGCGCTGCAAGCTGAGGCAATGCTTGCCTTCTTGGAGGCGCAACTCGAATCGGGCATTGAAGAATAAGCAACGCAACGTATGAATCATCAGCCAGAAGAGCGTTCTTCTGGCTTTTTTGCAGCCTCCCGGTTGACGTATTGTCTGGATTTTGCCATCTTGAACATAGGAGAACCTAGTAAATGAGTAAGATATATATCATTCTGCTTATCATACTTGTTGTGGTCCTGTTTGTTTCCTTCAATGGCCGGCAAGCAAAGACAACGACAGGCACTGCTGCACCCTATAAGAAAATTTCCGCCCAAGAGGCAATGAACCTCATGCAAAGTGGTCAAACATTGACCATCGTCGATGTCCGCACCCCTGCTGAATTTGCTGCCGGTCATATCCAGGGATCTCTCAATGTTCCCAATGAAACCATCGGTTCGAGTGCTCCATCTGCACTTCCTGATCTGGATGCCACCATTCTGGTCTATTGCAGAAGTGGCGCACGCAGTGCACAGGCTGCCAAAAAGCTGTTGGCGATAGGATATACAAACGTTCTTGATTTCGGTGGAATCATCAATTGGCCGTACGAGGTGGTGCGATAGTGGGCAATGCACTGTTTCTCAAGCATCCCGAATATCTGACGATAGTGGATGAGACGGGGATGCGCTACCACGGGGCCGACCAGGAGTGGTTTCCTCTTGTATGGCAACGCAAGGCCGGTTGCGGACCAACCACGGCAAGTAACCTGGTACTGTACAACCGCCACCAAGCGAGTCCAATCGGTAAAACCGACATGGTAAGATTGATGGAGAACATGTGGAATCACATCACTCCCGGCATTATGGGGGTGCATCTGGTGAGCATATTTACCAAAGGCCTGGATGAGCACCTCGCCGAGCAATCACTTGCATACAGTATAGCCAGCCTGCAGGTGGCAAAGGATCGCTTTAGCCGAGCATCCTTTGAAGACATAACAGCCTTCATCGAACAAGCATTGCGATCGGATCAGCCTGTGGCCTTTCTCAACTTGTCTGCAGGAGAGGTGAAGAATTTGGATTCCTGGCACTGGGTAACCATCGTAGGACTGGAACAGCGTGACGGGGAAGTCTTCATCCATGTATACGACGGAGGTACACAGTGGGTCATCGACCTGAAGCTTTGGTATGAGACCACGACCAGGTCGGGCGGCTTTGTCTGCTTACAACGCACTGAGAATCTGTGAGACCATGTTGGGATCGACTTCAGTTCCTGCCAGATGCTTCAAGACTGCCTTAATTTCCTCGTTTGATGCGTTCTCCAAACCTTCACGTTCCCAGACTTCTGCAAGCCTGAGTACTCGGGAAATGTAGGGTATTTCTTCGCCATGCAAGCCTTTCAAATAGCCTGAGCCATCCCACCGCTCGTGGTGATGCAATACCAGGGGGGCCAGATCGATGGTTTCCTCGAAGGTGTTCAGGATGCGGAAGCCGGAAATCACATGCTCCTGATACTGGCGTTGCATGGTAGTATCCCTGCCCTTGGCGTTGATCAGCGTCGCATCCAAAACAACCTTGCCTATGTCGTGGTAATAGCTGGCACGAGTGATGAGGCTTAGGTCTTCACTGCTGACATCAAGGAGCCTGGCGATGCGCATGGCATGCTGTTGCACCCGCAGTGCATGCTCCCTCTCCTTGGGTGCCTTGGCAAAGAGCATGTTGGTGAGCACTTCCAATTGCTGGCGCTGTGTCTCGGTGCGCCTGAGCGTCTTTTGGCGGTACATCCGATCCTCTGCGGCATCGTACAAGTCACGGATACTCTCTTCCTTGAGCATTTTGGTCGCCCATCCCAACGCAATGCTCATACGGCCGGCAAGCACGCCCATGCTGTCCATCCTCTGTTGGATTCGATTGATAATTTCTTGGGCTGTTTCGCTGCCGGTATTCGGAAGCAGCACGACAAACTCGTCCCCGCCGATTCTGCTGACGATATCTGAGCTTCTGCACGAAGCAGAAAGAACCTTGGCCACATCGGTCAGCAACTTATCCCCTGCGGTATGGCCGAAAATATCATTGGTTAGTTTCAAACCGTTGACGTCGCCGACGATGATGGAAATCGGGAGAGCTTTCTTTGTATCGAAGGCAACAAGCGCTTCGTCGAAATAAGCCCGGTTGTACAATCCTGTCAGTTGGTCATGGAAGCTGAGATATTCAATCTTTGCCAGGTTTGCCTTGCGTTCGGTGTTGTTTGTAAAGGTTACCACGGCTCCAACGACCAGATTATCCTTGATCTGGGGGTAGGCGTAGCACAGTACATCGAAGCAGGTCCCGTCTTTTCGCCAGAACACATCATGTTCCATCTCTATGCCGATTCCGGTGACCAAGGTTTTATGAATCGGACAGTCCTGCACATCGATTTTCTTTCCATCGGCAGTACTATGGTGGATGAGTGCATGAATGTTTCTACCCAGCAGTTCCTGTTCTCTCTCATACCCCAACAAGGTAAGACAACTGATATTGCAAAAGGTGCACAATCCTTGCTGGTCGATGCCGAAAATGCCTTCGGCTGTGGAGTCGAGGATCAAGCGCAAACTCTGCCGGCTTTCTTCAAGTTCCCCCTCTTTCTGTTGCTTGATCATGGAGGTATGGAGACTTGCGAAGAGCAGTTTGACCTGGTAGCTGTCCTGTTCAGTATACCCTGAAGGACTGTTTGCAAGAATGACAATGCCTGCAAGCTTCTGATCGACGGCATACCCTATGGTGATCATGGATGTGAGTGCTTCACCGCCGAGATTGAGAAAATCGGAGAGGGGATGCTCAATCGGTCCTTGGTTTTGGATGAGGGTTGAATTGTCAGCCAACAGGTTTTGGTAGAAACGGGTGAATGGCAGCGGGAGCAGCTTGCCCTCCGGTTGCAGGTTTCCATACGATGCATGGACACGCAAGGGCTCAGTCGGGTCATCACAGTGAAGCAAGAGGCCGAAAGCACTGTTTGTCAGTTCCGATACCCTGTTCAAGGCAAGCTGGAATTGGTTTTCCGCCTTCTCCTTGGAGGAGAGTATGTCCACCAGCAAGGCGGACCGCTTGAGGTTTTGTTGCAAATCCTCTTCCTGCCTGACCTGTTCGGTGATATCGAGGGCAAACGTACCAACTCCGGGGTTTCCGTCAGGAAGCACGAGCGGAAACTTGCTGATCCTGTACATGCAGTTGTCCCAGGTTATATCCTCCACCATCCGCTTCTGTTGTGCCATCACAACCTCATCAAGGTTCTTCAGTTTTGCAGAAAAATCAGGAGGGACGAGACTTTCGATCGAGCTTCCCAGCATTTGGTCGGAGCGCTTGCCGACAAACAACTCAAGGGCGGCATTCACAAACATGAGCTTTCCCTGCTCATCTTGGATGTAGCTTATCCGTCGATCGGCATCGAGGAAGTTCTGCAGAAGCTTGATGGAATAGTTTTGCTTCTTTTGCTGTTCTTCCAGCCTATGCATCAACCTGACCTGAAGGACAAGGAAGAGGGCGATGAACAGGATGGCGACGATGAGCACGGTGAACAGGGCAATGGAAAAGATTCGGCTTCTTACCAGCTGATGTTCCTGCCGGGTTCTATCCTGGAGTATGACCAGGTAGAAATAGGTATCGTTGCTGACCAAGCTCTGCACGGTAACCTGCAGTGTGCGTACCTGGCCGTCCGTATGGGGAATCGTCAGCGTTTTTCCATGAAGGTCGGCAAGGCTTTGGTCTTTCATGCCAAGCAAGGAGAGAAGGGAACGACCGACCAGCCGATCATGGGGAATGGCGAAGAATGTGGACGATATGGGATTCGCATAGACAATCGACTTGTCCTGTGCATCTACGAGCAAAACGGGTTCACTCATGTAGTCAATGGCTGCATCGAGGCTTGGCAGGTCCACCGACCAGAGCAAAAGAGGAGTCAAAAGGAGGATGATCAGGGCGAGACGGCGCCTGGCCCACTGTTCATTCATCATCATCTTGTGCCGATTCCATGGGCAGGAAAGCCTGCTCTGCAGCCAGGGGTCTGCTATACAAGTAGCCTTGCATGTAATCACAGTCGAGCTTTTGGGGCTCTCCTTCCTGCGCCCTCGTCCCGACACAACCGGCGATCACCAATTTGTCTATCTGGTGAGCGAAGGAGATTGGCACGACATACTTGCTCACCGCCACTTTCAAGGTGCCGTGCATCTGCAGGTCAAGCTGGTGCTCCGCATCGATGACGGTACTCAGGACTCTGGCATAGCTTTTTGCAAGCAAGGAGGCTTCCTGGATTCGTTCCTTGTAATAGAATGAGGAAAGGGAGTTGATCATCAGAATCCCTGCTGTGAAAATCAGCATGAGGATGAGCCGGGAAGGCACAATGACAGACTTCCAAGAGTTGAGGAATTTATTGTTTTTGGGTAAGTCCGGCACACTGTTCTTTCTGGACATGTATCTTTCACCCTACCATCGGCTTTCTGATGCGTCAACAATACCGCCATCCTGCTCCTAGTTCTTTTTCATGTTTTTTTGCTGTTTGAAGAAGAAGCCCAAACAAACAACAAACACGGCCAAGGCGAGGCACGTTGCAACAATGACCATCATGTACTGTGATGCAAATCCTTCTTGGGACGTATGCTTGATCAGAATGCCGGTATAAGCCCAGATCAGGGTGATCAGGTATGCCTTGTCCTTGGTTCTGAACGCCCAAGCCAGACCGATGGCAACGCCAACCACCAAGACCGCCACCGTCCACACAGGCTCGGGGATTGAGAACCCTGTGAACTGTGCCGAAACAAGCAGTGTTGTGATGTTGGCTATGGTTGCAACGGTGATCCATCCCAAATACACGCTGAAGGGAATGCGTACCGCCCATACAAACATACGGTCCCCCTTCATGGTCTGAATTATAAGATTGATGCGTATCAACAGAGCAAGGATGCACAGCATCAACACTACCGAAAGGCCGATCTTATGGTAGTGCCAGCTGAAGATCCACAGGCTATTGGCGA
>NZ_DJGW01000069.1:4980-23710 GCF_002432845.1 Sphaerochaeta sp. UBA5836 | reverse complement strand
GTAAATGAAAGCCCAAATCGAGAAGGTGATGCCGGCTGGGGCGAATAGGTTGGGGTAGGAGTCGGATACGGCGCCTGTATTCATGCCGCCGATCGGCAGAATGTTGGCAAGGGCGTTTACGGCAACCATGACCAGATAGCTCAGGGCGACAAGAACGGGAACTCGTTTCATACAACCTCCAAATTTATTATCGTATGCAGTCAGTCTAGCTATTGGTGATAGGGAAGTCAAAAGAAATAGAACAGGGGCGATGTTTCGTGTACACTAGGGTGTACAAGGAGTTGCTTATGTATAAACCAAACCCTCAACGTTACGATGCCATGTTGTATAATCGGTGTGGCAAGAGCGGATTAAAACTTCCTGCTGTCTCATTGGGACTGTGGCAAAACTTCGGAGACCAGACCTCGTTGGTCAATGCAAGGAAAATGTTGCATACGGCATTCGACTTGGGAATTACCCATTTTGACTTGGCGAACAACTATGGTCCTCCTCCGGGATCGGCCGAGCTGAACTTCGGCAAGTTGTTGGCGCAGGATTTTGCCTCCTACCGGGATGAGTTGGTCATCTCCACAAAAGCCGGATATCTGATGGGCCCCGGCCCCTACGGGGAGTGGGGAAGCCGCAAATACCTGCTTTCGAGCCTCGATGCAAGCCTCAAGCGAATGGGACTTGAGTATGTGGATATTTTCTATTCACATCGATTCGATCCCGATACCCCGCTTGAGGAGACGATGGGAGCCCTGGCCACCGCCTACCACCGCGGCAAATGCCTGTATGTAGGAATCTCCTCCTACTCGGCTGTAAAAACAAGAGAAGCATATGCCATCCTCAAGCAGATGGGCGTTCCCCTGTTGATTCACCAACCCTCCTATTCCATGCTCAATCGTTGGGTGGAAGCAGAGTTGCTTGCAACGCTGCAAGAGCTGGGAGTGGGAACCATCTGCTTCTCGCCCTTGGCGCAGGGGATGCTGACCGACCGATACCTGCAGGATATTCCCCAGGGAAGCCGTGCTTCGCGGCAAGGCAGCCCACTGTCACAAAGCATGCTTACCGAAGAGAACCTGTCAAACATTCGCTCTCTGAATGAAATTGCTCGAAAGCGCGGGCAATCCCTGGCACAAATGGCCTTGGCTTGGTGTTTGAGGCGCAAGGAGATAACCAGCGTCCTCATCGGGGCAAGTTCGGCCGAACAGATCATCGAGAACGTAGGAGCGTTGCAGAATCTTGTGTTCAGCGATGAGGAGCTTGCCAGGATTGACGTCTTTGCAAAGGATGGGAACATCAATCTCTGGGCCCGGTCGAGCAAGGATTGACAAGAATATTTGCTTCTGTTATATTGTACGCAACTTAATTGAAAGAAAGGAAAGCCTATGGCAACCATATATGATTTCAAGGCAGTTGCGAACAATCAGATCGAGTTCGACTTTGCAACCTTGCAAGGTAAAACGTTGTTGATTGTCAACACTGCGAGCAAATGCGGTTTCACGTCCCAGTATGATGATTTGGAAAAGCTCTACCGGCAATACAAGGACAAAGGGCTTGTAGTACTAGGCTTTCCCTGTGACCAATTCGCCCATCAGGAACCCGGCAGCGATGCCGATATTGCCGAGTTCTGCAGGGTCAACCATGGGGTGACCTTTCCGTTGATGAGCAAAATCGATGTCAATGGGAAGGCTGCGCACCCTATTTTTACCTGGCTGAAACAGCAGGCCCCAGGAAAACTGGGCAGCGCCATCAAGTGGAATTTCACCAAATTCCTGGTTGAGAAGGATGGTTTGACGGTTCATCGGTATGCCCCATCCGACTCTCCTCTCTCCCTGATTCCGACCCTCGAGGAGGTCCTGTAATGGCCTATGACCAACTCCTGCTTTCCAATCAACTGTGTTTTCGTTTTTATGCCTTGGAACGGGAGCTCATGGCTGCCTACCGACCGCTGCTTGACCATCTTGGTTTGACTTATGCCCAATACATCACGCTTCTCTATCTGTGGGAGCATGAAAAGGCAACGGTTGGGGAACTCTGCACTGCCCTGAGCCTGGACACCGGAACCATGTCCCCGCTGCTCAAGCGCCTTGAGTCGGCAAAGCTGATCGAGCGTCACCGCCTTCCCAGCGATGAGCGGACTGTGGAGGTGCTGCTGACCAAAACAGGGTGGGAGTTGGAACAGAAAGCTGTTTCCATCCCGGGTCACATCGCAACATGCCTGCTCAGCAGCGACCGTGATGAGCAAGGTAAAAAATATGCAGAACTCAGGGAGATGCTCGACCAGACGCTTGAGCGGCTCAAGCGAACACGCAAAGAACGAGAGGCAGGGAAATAATATGAAGAAGGTACCTAAGGCAGCTGTGATTTCTGTCATTTTGACAGCGTTGGTTTCGCTTATCGGTTGTGCAACGGTAATTCCTGAATCAGAACGGCTTGAGACCGTCGATTCCTTGGATTTGAACCGGTATCTTGGTTCTTGGTATGAAGTGGCCCGATACCAGCACAGCTTCGAGAAAAACCTGGTTGGGGCGAAAGCCGAGTATTCGCTTCGCGACGACGGGCGCATCCAGGTGGTGAACAGCGGGCTGAAAAAGGATCTTGACGGAACGCTGACTTCGGTAAAGGCAGTAGCCTGGAGACCGGATGAGAGCGAACCCGGTCGACTCAAGGTGAAATTCTTCGGCCTGTTCACCTCCGACTACTTGGTCTTCGGCTTGGATGAGCAGAACTATCAATGGGCTTTGGTCGGCAATGACTCACGGGAATTTCTCTGGTTCCTTTCTCGAACTCCCACTGTCAGTGATGAGCTGCTTGAGTCGATGAAGAAGGTGGCCCAAGAGCAGGGCTACGACCTTGAGAAGCTGTATTTGGTACCACAGAAGGAGCGATGATCGCACTTCTTTTTCGTTTTCGTTTTTCAAGCAAGGGCTTGCCGGTATGGCAAGCCCTTCTTGGGTCAACCGACTTTGCTTTCCTTCTCTTCACCAAGAGAGGTCATCAGGACCTTCAGCCCCTGCTCTTCAAACACCGATCGAGCCATTGCCAGTTGCTTGGCATCAGGTTCTGGTACATCCTTGAAGCTGTAATGCAGCTTCAGCTGTTCCCACTTGTACCGCCCCATCCGATGGTAGGGCAACAGCTCAACTTGCTCAATGCAACTGAAGGCCGTTAAAAAACTTGCCAAAGCCTGCAACGAGTGTTCATCAAGGGTCCATCCGGGCACCAGTACATGCCGTATCCATACCTTCTTGCCGATGCTCTGGCAGTAGGCCAGGGTGGACAGGGTGAGTGCGTTGCCCATACCGGTAAGGCTGAAGCACATCCGGTCATCCAGGCTCTTGATATCCAAGAGAATCAGGTCGGCGGCATCAAGGACCGGCTTGGACAGCTGTAGCGGAACGCTGCCTGCTGTATCGAGGGCGGTATGCAAGCCTTCCCTTTTGAGGCGATTGATCAGGTCGAGGGTGAACTCCGGTTGCTTCAGCGGCTCCCCTCCGCTGATGGTAACCCCGCCTTTGGCAATGAAATTCCGGTATCCCAGAATCTCCTTGACCAAATCCTCGCTGGCAGTCGGCTTGCCTCCCTTCAAATTCCACGTATCGGGATTATGACAATAGCGGCATCTGAGGGAGCACCCTTGCAAAAAGACCACATAGCGCAGACCCGGGCCGTCCAAGGTACCCAGACTCTCCACCGAATGGACAGATCCAATTACTGACATACTTCCTCCTCCTTATAGGGATTCGTGGAAGGTGCGGTGAATGACGTCAAGTTGCTGTTCGCGGGAAAGCTTGATGAAGTTGACCGCGTACCCGCTGACCCTGATGGTCAACTGGGGATATTTTTCCGGGTGATCCATGGCATCGAGCAGTGTGCTCTTCTCCATGACGTTCACATTGATGTGATGCCCGCTCTGGGCAAAGTAGCCATCCATGAGGGTTGTCAGGTTGGCCACCTGCATCTCCTTGTTCTTTCCAAGGGTGGAAGGAACGATGGAGAAGGTATAGCTGATACCATCCTGGGCATAGGCATACGGCAATTTCGCCACGCTTTTCATACTGGCGACCGATCCCTTCTGGTCCCGTCCGTGCATGGGGTTTGCTCCCGGTGCGAACGGCTCGCCCGCCTTTCTTCCGTCAGGAGTCGAACCGGTCTTCTTTCCGTAGACCACATTGCTGGTGATGGTCAGCACCGAAAGGGTGGGAATGCTCTGTCGATAGGTGGTATGTTTCTTCATTTTCTGCATGAACGACTTCACCAACTCCCGGGCGATGGAATCGACGCGCTCATCGTCGTTGCCATAGGAGGGATAGCTTCCTTCAATCTCAAAATCGACGGCAAGGCCGCTCTCGTCCCTGATCGGCTTGACCTTTGCATACTTGATGGCCGACAAGCTGTCTGCAACAACGCTCAGGCCGGCGATTCCGCCTGCCATGGTCCTGACTATCTGCTCGTCGTGCAAAGCCATTTCCAATCGTTCATAGCTGTATTTATCGTGCATGTAATGAATGACGTTCAGCGTATCGATATACAGCTTGGCAAGCCAGCTGCTCATCGCTTCAAAGCGATCGGTCACGGTAGCATAGTCCAGGTATTCATCGGTGATGGGAGCCAACTTGGGACCGACCTGCTCCCCGCTCTTCTCATCGCGGCCGCCGTTGATTGCATAGAGCAAGGTCTTGGCCAGATTGACGCGTGCGCCGAAGAACTGCATCTGCTTGCCGATCCGCATCGCAGAGACACAGCAGGCAATACCGTAATCGTCACCGTAGTCGACTCTCATCAAATCGTCGTTCTCATACTGAATAGAGGAGGTTTCGATCGAGAGCTTTGCACAGTAGTTCTTGAAGGCCTGGGGAAGACTTTGGCTCCACAGTACCGTAAGATTCGGCTCGGGCGCCGGTCCGAGATTGGTCAAGCTGTGAAGGAACCGGTAGCTCATTTTGGTGACCATGTGCCTCCCATCGAGGCACATGCCTCCGATTGATTCGGTAACCCAGGTCGGATCTCCGCTGAACAGCTGGTCGTAGGAGGGGGTTCTGAGGAAGCGGATGATCCTGAGCTTCATGATGAAGTGGTCGACCAGCTCTTGGATCTCCGCCTCGCTGAAGGTTCCGGCTTTCAGGTCCTGCTGAGCATAGATATCCAGGAAGGTGGAGACTCGTCCCAGGCTCATGGCTGCACCGTTCTGTTCCTTCGTTGCTGCAAGGAAGGCGAAATACAGCCACTGAATGGCCTCTTTGGTGTTCTTGGCAGGGTTGGAGATGTCATAGCCGTAGGAGAGGGCCATTTCCTTGAGCTCGGCGAGGGAGCGGATTTGCTCGCTGAGTTCCTCACGACCCTGGATGACCGCTTCGGTCATTGCATCAAAGGTATAGTGGTCCTTTGCACGTTTCTTCTGTTCGATCAAAAAATTGACACCGTAGAGGGGAACCCGGCGGTAGTCGCCGATGATCCTTCCCCGGCCGTAGGCATCGGGAAGTCCGGTGATGATCCCGCTGTGGCGGACTTTCTTCATCTCGTCGGTGTAGACATCAAACACACCGTCATTGTGCGTCTTTCGGTAGGTGAAGATCTTGTCGATGTCCTCGCCCAGGGTTCTGCCGTATGCCTGCAGTTCGGTATGTACCAGCCTGATGCCTCCAAAAGGCATGATGGCACGCTTCAGCGGCTCGTCCGTCTGAAGTCCTACAATCTGTTCAAGTTCCTGGTCGATGTATCCATTCTTGTGGCTGGTGATGGTGGAAATGGTTTTTTCGTCGATATCGTACATGCCGCCGCGCTGGCGTTCGACGGTGAGCAGGTCCTTGAGTTTGTCCCACAGGTGCAGGGTGCGCTCGGTAGGCCCCTGCAAAAAGGAAGCATCCCCATCGTAGGGAGTGTAGTGATCTACAATGAAAGCTCTTGTGTTGATTTCGTACGTGCGGTCTTCTCTATCGTTCATGATGTTTCCTCTTTCACAGAATTCCCGTATACTTTTCTTGTCTTTGATATACCATGCCCGTTATGTTTATACTGTGATTGAAATCACAAATTGAGTATTTTACTAGGAGATACCATGGAAGTGTCCAGCCAGTGCCCGCATTGCACCAACGACCATTGCATCCGAAGCGTCCCCCTCTTTGCCTCCCTGGAGCCGGACGCAGTACACGCCCTTACAGCGCAGATGGAGCACAAACACTATCAAAAAGGGGAAATATTGGTGAGGGAAGGTGATACGGCCACCGGATTTACCGTCATCAGGCAGGGCAGTGCAAAAGCATACCGAACCAATGCCGACGGCCGCGAGCAGATTCTCTACATCTTTCCTGCAAATGATTACTACGGCGCACGGTTTCTCTTCACCGAGGAAAAAGTTCCCTACACAGTTGAAGCGCTGGAGGAGACCGATGTTTGCATACTCAGCAAGGCCCAATTCGCCCTGTTGCTTGAGAAGCACAGCTCTGTAGCCCTGCAGATCATTGGAGCAATGGCCAATCGGATGAGCAGGCTTGAGACGGCGATGCAGAGCATGGGCGGAAGGAATGCAGACTTGAGAATTGCCAGTCTACTGCTCGAGTTCAAGGAACCCTACGGACGATACAATGGTTCGCATCTGGAAATAACCCTGCCCTTGAGCAGGGAAGGGTTGGCGAATTACCTGGGACTTGCCCGTGAGACGCTCAGCCGCAAGCTGGTACAGTTCGAGGAAGAGGGCTTGATCGAGCTCATCGGGCAAAAAGTGGTGCGCATCCTGGATTTGGAGCGTTTGGCCGGTCTCTCCGTCCTAGTGGACTAAGCCTTGGCTGCTTTCTCATAGACTGCCTCGATCTCCTGTTTCCCCACCAAGGCCTGCAGCAGATAGGCAATGATGAGTATGCCTGGAATATCCACCAGAAGCCGGGTCAGGCCGAAGGGAACACCGAGAGCGGAGAATTCAAACAGGATCATCGGAATCTTGGTTGTCGACCAAGCTCCGATGAAAATCAGGATGTTGGAGAACTTCACTCCTTTCTTCATGAATACGGCAGCGACGGGGAAGGCCCCATAGAGCGGGCCTGCTGCAGCCGAACCTATGAGCAAGGCAAGCAGAATTCCTTTCAAACCACTGCCTTCCCCCATGTATTTGACCATGGTCTGCTTGGGTACCCAGACATCCAGAAGCCCCAAGAGGACAAAAATGGGGGGGATGATCAACACCATTTCCTTGAGTTGGTATGCCGTGGTGTTCAGCACCTGCCTGCCAAGCTCCTGATTGAAGAGCCCGAGGAGAATCAGGACAACCGATACAACCAAGAAAGAGCGATATCGCTTCAAGACCTGTTTCATGCCAGGACCTCCATGACCTGCCCGATGACAAAGGCCACAAGGAAGGAGAAAACGAAAGCAAGGGCATTGCGATAGATTGCAAGCTTTTTGCCAAAATATTGCATCTCCACCGGGAGGGTGACGATGCCGACCATCATCAGCGTAGAGATGAAAGCCCCGATCTGCATATATCCTGCTCCTCCGTTTACCAGGATGGCTGCGGTGGGGAAGGCCACAAACCCGGGAATCATGGTTACCGACCCAACGATGGCGGCAAGGAGTACGCCAAACCATCCCGATTCAGAACCTATGAGCTTGAGGATCATGTGATGGTCGAGCAGACTGAGCATCAGGCTGACCAATACAATGACCACCAAAAACTGAGGAAGAATGTTTTCGAATGCCTTCCATGCTTTTTTGAGTGCGTTCTTGGTTTTCCCCCTGTCTTTGATGAAGGAGAGGATGAGCAGCAAAGCTGTGACACCGTAAAGAATGATGTTCATCGATGGTGTTCCTTATAGGCATGTATATAGCAGATTTGCTTGCCATTGGCAACTAACAAGCATGATACAAATCTTTGTTTATAGATAGAAAAATAGCTATACTACTTTTTTAGTAGGAATTCCTATCCGACCGAGCACAATTATCTTGCGCAATTGAGAAGCGTAGGGTACGCTTGCAGTAGACAGAGTGTGACTATTGACATAGCGGAGGTAATGTATGGCTAATGTACAATCGATTCTGGATCAAAAAGGGAAAACGGTAATCAGCATCGGACCAGATGATGCACTTTCACATGCCCTCTTGAAATTGACGGAGCATAAAATCGGTGCATTGTTGGTACTCAACGAGCAGGGTGACATCAAGGGAATCCTTTCTGAACGTGACATCATCCGGCATTTCTCCAAGAGACTCGAACACCTCAATACCGGCTCCATCAAGGTGCGTGAGGTGATGACCACCGGAGTAACGTATGTCAAGCCGCATCAGAGTGCCGAAGACTGTCTGCAGCTTATGACTGCAGGACGATTCCGCCACCTCCCGGTGGTGGAGGATGACAAAGTCATCGGTATGATATCCATCGGGGATGTGGTCAAGGCAGCCTTGGAGGAACGTGATTTCCAGATCGGCGAACTTGAGCATTACATCACAAATGCTTACTAGGTTTAATTTAGAATACGTTTCTTTTTTGAGAAAGCGCTTCCTTGGTGAGGCGCTTTTTATCTTACTATAATAGTAAGAATTCAAAGGGAAGGAGAAATAATGGACGAAAAAAAGATTACCAAGCTGAAAGAAATCATTGAAAAATTGCATAGTGGAGTCTCCAGTGATGCAGTGAAGAAAGAGTTTGAAGCTGAATTTGGCACGGTGAGTGCGGAAGAGTTGGCTGCAGCCGAGCGAAAACTCATGGAAAGCGGAGCCATCAAAGTGGAACAGGTCCAAAAGCTTTGTGATGTGCATGCCTCGGTTTTCGGTGGCAGTATTGAGGAAATTCATCAAGGCAAGCAAGCCGACAAGTCTTTCGGACATCCGGCATTCGTCTTCATCAAGGAGAATGAGGGCCTGACCAAGTTCCTCGATACTCAGTTCAGCAAGAGTGTAGAATCGTACAAGCAGCATCAGGACGAGGCAGCCAAAGCGGATTTGCTTGCTTCGTTGAAGAGCTTGAGCAAATTGGACAAGCACTATGCACGAAAGGAAAACCTCTTCTTCCCGTATATGGAGAAGGCCGGCATCACGGCTCCTCCGAAGGTCATGTGGGGAGTGGATGATGAGATTCGCGATCTCTGGAAGGCTTGCATCCGAAGCTTGGAGTCTGAAGGTACAGTAGAGACCGCTTCCTTGGACAAGTTGATCGAGCAGGTACGCAGCATGATCAACAAGGAGAACAACATCCTTATGCCGATGCTCTCAGGTGTGATGGATGGCGATGCCTGGCTGACCGTAGCCCGTGACAGTGCTGATATCGGATACTGTTTCAACGGCGGTATCGAGGGAGCGAGTCCATCTGACGCCCTGACCTGGTATCGATGGAATGCAAGCATGAGCGGCAAGCAGGACTTTGCGCCGAAGCAGGAGATGAGCGCTGAGATTGTACTGCCCAGCGGCCATCTCAATCTCGAGGAGCTGACTTGGATGCTCAACACTCTTCCCGGGGATGTGACATTCATGGGAGCCGACGACAAGGTACGGTATTTCAGCGAAGGCAAGGACCGGGTGTTCCCGCGTACCCGCAGCATCGTTGGACGTGAGGTTGCTCATTGTCACCCGCCCAAGAGCCTGGCTGTTGTAGAGAAGCTGGTTGAGGATTTCAAGGCCGGTCTGAAGGACAGTGAATCTTTCTGGATCCAGAAAGGCACCCAGTTCATCCTGATCCGCTACTTTGCGGTACGCAACGAGAAGCAGGAGTATCTGGGGGTGGTGGAAGTGACGGAAGAAATCTCTGCTCTGAGGAGCCTGGAGGGTCAGAAGACCCTGCTCAGCTGACCATGCAGAAGGCTATAGGAGTGCTCATTGCTCTTCTTGCAGCCCTTGCTCTTTCTTAAGCTGGTTGATGAATGCCAGGTAGGCGTGGATTTGCCCTTGGATTTCTGCATTTTTCAACACACCCCTGCCACCCCAATCCTGGCCTTCATAGATGGTAAGGTGGTGTAATTCCCCTTCGATGTCGATTATGTTCTGAGCAGTGATTCTCTGCCTGGTCTCTAGATAATGCAGTGTGGTATCATACGCCTCATGGAAAGCATGCTGCTCTCCTGTAATGTCCGAATCGTGTTCATTCAATAGTGTGTTCATGCTAATCCCTATACAGAGCGCTTCGAAAGTTTGGCTAAGAGATTGCCAAGCTGTCTCTCAACCTGCGGATGCCCAAGACGCTTCATATCGGAAAGCGCTCGCATCTTGTATGATTCTGCAAGAATTTGGGCTTTTTGTACACCATCCAGTGAGGCTACCAAATGCAGCGCCCGGTCGACGGTTTTCTGTTTCAAAGGAGTCTTTGAGCTTTGCAACAAATCCCGTAATTCTGTGGTGCCATCCATCTGTTCCTGTTCCAAGGCATATATGAGCGGTAGCGTGGGGATGCCGCACTTCAGGTCGTTGCCTGTGTTCTTGCCAAGCTTGGAAGAGTTACCCGTATAATCGAGAATATCGTCCTGAATCTGGAAGGCCATTCCCATGCAGTATCCGATTCTATGACACAGCATCAGCTTCAGCGGCTCGGCTTCCTGCAAGGCGACCCCTGCATAACAACTGAGGGCGAACAGGCTGGCTGTCTTTCCAGCTATGCGGCGCAGGTATGCGTGTCGTGGGATGAAGAAATCACCTTGGCCGGCATCCTGTTCAAGCTCACTTTCACACAACCGCGACAGGGCGGCAGAGACTACTCTGCTATCCATTCCCCGCTCTTTTCCGCTGGTCAACAACAGGGCTTTTGCCAACAGAAAGTCACCGGCCAGAACAGCCTGCTTGGCTCCAAGTTTTGCATAAATGGTGGATTTTCCCCTGCGCGTGGTGGCGGAGTCGATAATGTCATCATGAACCAAGGAAGCCAGATGGATCAGTTCAATGACCGATGCGACCCTGATGGCATCATCAGTGACGGAGTGCTCGCCAAGTGTGCTGGTGATCAAGACAAGCGTGGGTCGAAGCATTTTTCCCACCGATTGTACATGTTCGAGCAAAATCGGGCGGATGAAGCCGTGAGCAGTGGCCACCGTATTCTCGATGGTACTGCTCACGGTTTCAAGCTTTTCCTTGAGGTGGGGCTCGTCATTCCAGAAATCGGTCATGACTTCCTACTTTTTCCCCAACTTTTGTTCCATCTGTCTCTTGGTGAACTTTGGTTCATCGAGATAGAAGTAGGTTTTCTTGGCGAGCGGTGTCTTGTTCCACAATTTCTTCAGGTAGGGCATCACCCAGTAATCCAAACCGAAAGCCTTGCCGGCTCCTCCGAGCATGACAATCGATACTGCCATGTACCAAAGGATTTCCTTGCCAGCCATTGCTCCGATGAGGAACATGATCGAGAGTCCCAGCGATACGATGGCGGCAGGGAAGGTGAAAAGACCGGCAAAGAGTGCGAGTCCGATGCCGACTTCTGCCAGTACGATCATCAGCTGGAACAGATAGGGAGCCTGCGCTACGAAGGTTTCATTGATCCAGGTGAAGATTGCCAAAGGCTGGGAGAGCAGGGGAGGTGCAAACTGCTCTACTACACCACTCTCAGCTATCGATTGACTGACCGATGCCACTGTATCCACCACTGTCTGGCTTGCAGAAGCAGCAGTATCTACAACCCATTGCGTAGCGGAGGATGTCGCCTCAATCGCCGGCTGACTGGCCGAAGCCACAGCCTGTGGGGCAACAGTCTGGCTGACCGCAGCCACACTATCGGCAACCGCCTGGCTGGCTGATGCGACCGTCTCAGTAACACTCTGGCTGGCAGAAGCCCATGCATCGGCCGCCCCTTCTGCAGGAGCACCCCAATAGACCTTGCTGCCGGTTGTATCGGTAAGCCAGCCATTCTTGATCTTTCCGAAGCCTTCAATGAACCACATCACGCCCAGAAACATTCGAAGGAAGGTGGTCCAGTAGGAGGGAACCTTGTAAACGGCCAGACCGCCTATCAGGGAGCGGTTGTGCTTGATTTCCAATATTTCGTGTTTGATGTACGCCCATGCACCGTTTATTCCGCACACTCCGCTCTGGTAATAGATGTTTACCAGATGCTTGAGGGCCATGGCGAAGAAGCCGGAGAGGGACATGCCGGCAGTATGACTGACTGCATATCTTCCGCCGATGGAGACCATGTAGCCGTGGAAGTTCGACTTGAACGGCTTGGGGTGCTCGGCTTTCAAGCCGAGTTCGCTTTTTATGGCATAGATGACGCCGTCGGCAGCTGTTTTGGCGGTTTGCTCGGCAGCTTCCACTATCTGGGGAACCGCCCGGTTGTTTTCCAGGAACCACATGCCGTCTCCGACAAGATAGACGTTTTGGTAGTCGGGGCTCTGCATGTACTCATTGACGAGTTTCCTGCCGATCTTGCCGTCGGTAAGCGGAAGCTTCTCGCAAAATTCCGTGCCTCGGACACCGCAGGTCCAGACCAGGGTCTTGGTTTTGATCACTTCGCCGTTTTTGGTGGTGAATCCGTCAGCATCGACCTGGGTGATCAGGGAGTTGAGCTTGATCTCAACGCCTTTCTTCTCCAAATACTTGACAGCCTTTGCCCTGGGCTTCTCCGGGAGCATGTTCAGGATGCTTCCCAATGCCTCGACACTGATGAGCCTGCCTTCCTTCTTGAAGTCGATACCGTTTTCCTCGCAAAGAATCGGCAGCCATTCAATCAATTCACCCACCAGCTCGATGCCGGTGAAACCACCTCCGGCAACGACGAAGGTAAGCATCTGCTTGCGCTTCCCGGCATCGGCTTCGCGACTGGCCTCCTTGACGATTTGCTCAATGTGGCAACGGATGCGAAGTGCATCATCAAGGCTCCACAGGTAAAAGGCATGCTCCTTGACACCGGGGATGTTGAAGTCTGCCGTTGTGGCTCCTGTTCCAATGATCAGCTGGTCGTATGCATAGCTGGCCCGCTCGCCCTTGAGGCGTTGGTTCTTGAAATCGATGTCTACAATGGTATCCTGTACGACATTGACCATTTTGCCGGAGAAAATTCTGTCGAAGGAAATCTTGACAGAATCCTCTTCGACACGGTTGCCGGCAACTTCATGCAGCTCAGTCATGAGAATGTGGTGGCGGTTCTTATCAATCAAGGTTATTTCGACCTTGTCTTGATGCTTCTTGAATGCTTTGTGCAAAGTTTTTGCAGCGTGTACTCCGGCGTATCCCCCGCCTAATACCACAATCTGTTTCTTGTCCATGGTTCCTTCCTTGATTGACCCACGTTGAAGAGGGTTTGCTATATGGTAAACTTGGTATAGCAATGCAACAAGGTTCTTTGCGGATGTATAGTCACTGAACCTTACTGCGTTGGCAGAAAAACACTCTAGCACAGAAGTAGGAATTTATGCAATTGTGTCATTTTTTATCGAATATAGTTTTTCATATTTTTTACAATAACACCATACTGTCTGTGTGGAAAAATCAAATAAATCTCTGTAGGGAACGATTTATTACTGAAATATTGAAAAAAATTATCTATCGATATTTTTATATCTAAGTAAAGCAATCGGATTACTACACTATGGAACTCTTTGCGGTATAATCACTTATCAAGAATATTTTGTTATTGCTACTGGATATTGATAATTTTAGGACGATATTGCAAAACTGTAACAGTTCTGTATATGATTATATCTACAAACGTTGAATTTATCTAGGAGTTAATGATCATGAGAAAGAACGTGTTGGCTGTACTTGCAGCTGTTGTTTTAATCTCTCTGTTCGTCTTCACCGGCTGCTCAAAGTCTGAAGCGAAAACCACAGAAGCGGCCCCTGCCGCCGCTGCTCCGGCCGCTTCGGCTCCCGTTGCTGCAAAGTATGCCGACGGCATCTATTTTGCCGCCGATGATGCCTTCGCCTCTTCAGGCTGGAAGGAAACCGTCACCTTGACCGTCTCCGGTGGGAAGATTGTCAATGCAGACTGGAACGCAGTAAACATTGCCGGTGGTGCTGACAAGAAGACCTACGACAAGGCTGGAAAGTACAACATGGTCAAGTTCGGCAATGCCCAGGCCGAGTGGTACCAGCAGGCAGAGAGAGCGGAAGCATACCTGCTCAAGACCCAGGATCCTGCAGCGATCAGCTACAAGGATAGTGAAGGGCATACTGATGACATCGCAGGTGTCTCTATACATGTGAACGCTTTCTTTGACCTTGCAGCCAAAGCCCTCGCAGCCGGTCCTGTCGGCCGAGGCCCGTATGCCGATGGTGCATACTTTGCAATCGATGCTGCCTACCCCTCCTCGGGTTGGAAGGAGTACGTCTCCTTGACCGTTCTCAACGGCCGCATTGCAGCTGTCAACTGGAGTGCAGTAAACCGCTACGGGGATGACAAGAAGGCCTACGACAAGGCTGGAAAGTACAACATGGTGAAGTTTGGCAAGGCTCAGGATGAGTGGTATGTACAAGCTCAGAAGGCCGAGGAGTACCTGATCAAGACACAGGACCTGGATGCGATCACCTACAAGGATAGTGAAGGGCATACCGATGACATCGCAGGTGTCTCGGTGCATGTGAACTCCCTCTTCGATCTTGTCAAGAAAGCCCTGGACAACGGTCCTGTCGGACTCGGTCCGTTTGCCAACGGCGGCTACTATGCAACCGAGGAAGCGTTTGGTTCTTCCGGTTGGAAGGGATTCGTCTCATTGCTGGTGAGCAACGGCAACCTTGTCAATGTTTACTGGAGTGCAGTGGACAAGGACAACCGCGACAAGCAGGTAGTTGCAGCTGAGGGCGGCTACGGCATGATCAAGGCCAGCGCAATTGGCAAGGAGTGGCATGAGCAGGCAGTGGCGGTTCAGAACCACCTCCTCGCAACGCAGGATCCCAAGAAGATCACCTACAAGGACGAGGCCGGACATACCGATGACATCGCCGGTGCCAGCATACACGTAAACGACTTCTATGCCTTGGTTGAGAAGGCTCTCGCCAATGGTGTGAAGAAGTACTGACCGTAGAAGAAGCACTGTTTCAGGACCTCGGGGATATCTCTCCGGGGTCTTTCATTTTCATTGGGCGAAAAATGGTTTTTCCTGATACAATCGGTCGTATGCAGATAGACATTCTTGCCACCTTCACCTTCGCCTTCATCACCACGTTCACTCCAGGCCCGAATACGATCAGCAGCCATGCCATGGGGCTCAATTACGGCTATAGAAGGTCGTTGCCGTACTTCTTCGGCATTGCAACGGGTTTCTTCTCGATCATGCTGCTCAGTGCCGCCCTTGCTGCGGCTCTTGCTCACCTCATGCCGAAGGCGGTGTCCTTTCTTACGGTTGCCGGCAGTCTCTACATCTTCTACTTGGCCTACCATGTATTCACAAGCTCGTACTCATTCTCCCAGACAAGCCACAAGATGCTTGGGTATCGCAACGGCTTGCTCTTGCAGCTGCTCAACCCCAAGGTGATCATTCTTGGCTTGACGGTATATTCAACCTTCCTCAGCACCATGGCCCGCACTCCGTTCAATCTCGTAGCAAGCGCACTCTGTTTTACCCTGATGAGTTTTTCGGCCCTCTCAACCTGGGCCCTCTTTGGAATGGCTCTTTCCCGCCTGCTGAGAACCGAGGGGGCACGCAAGGCCGTCAATGCAGTGCTTTCGCTCCTCTTGGTTTCTACCGCGGTTAGGATGCTCTTTACCCTCAGCTAGCATGCGATTGAAGCGACGGTAAAGAGAAAGATGATATGTATTGCCGGAAATCTGATGTTGCTATTGTTCAAGGGAATCATCCCTTGCCAATCCAAATGCATAGCCAGAAGCTTGGGTGCATGGAACTGGATGAAGTGGTCTGAGAAATGTTCATCAAAACGGAACAATCCGATTTTGAAAACTTCGGTGATAGGTAATTCGTAGATGACGATCAATACATCGATTTTTTCCAAATTGGGTGCGTAGAAGCATCAATTTTGCTATGATTATTGTACTTATAGTTGTATGCTTCATGTGGTTGTTGTATCTACGAAATATTCTACTCTGATTTGATGCATATACTTTCGTTGAATTTCGGAAAGGATTTGGAGGGGTCATTAAAACCCGGACCAAAACCGGAGTGGTTCCAAACAATGAAGAGGTATCTAAGGTATTGGGGGAAAGCAGACCAAGTTACAAAGCAATGGCATCCACTTGTCTGTCATATGCTGGATGTGGCTGCCGTAGCTCAGTCAATGATGAATTCATTGCCTGATTTTCTGTGTGAATGGAGTGAGAGACTGGGTATTTCACAGAAGGTTCTTCTTGATTTCATCGGCTTTCAGGCTTGTATCCATGATTTGGGAAAATTCTCGTGTGAATTTCAATGCAAAGTACCTGATTTGGCTCATTTACTACAAGGTGCATCCATCCCTTCGGTTGTTGGATATCCACATACTTCATTGGCTTGGTTGTTGTGGAACGAACACTTGGAGCCACAGCTTTACGCCCAGTTTGGGATTGAGAACGAACAAGCAATCAAATTCAGTAATGCATTGGAACCACTCTACTCGGCATCCTTCGGGCACCACGGAGGTCCTGTTTGCGAACCCGGTATGATTTCAAAGAAAACCTTCAAGCGAATATTCAATGATGACGCGCTGTTTGATTGCTCCAGCTTTTTAGCAGATTTACTAAATCAGTTTGATGGAGTACAGCAACTTTTTGCACGGCCGGAAACGTTGGATGGACACGGTAAAGATGTTGCTGCATTTTCTTTCATTCTTTCTGGCTTGATTATTCTTGCGGATTGGACGGCTTCCGCCTCCTCGAATTTTCCTTACCTGGGGACAGCAAAGAATGGGCAATTCTCCAATAGTATTGATAGTATTGATATTGGCTGTTACTTTAGAAATGCTTTAGGATTAGCAAAATCTGCGATTGAACAGCAAGGACTTGTTCCTGTTCCCAAAAAGTCAATTGATCATCCTTGGAAGGAACTATTTCCTCATCTGCATGAAGCAAACTATGATCCGTCACCACTGCAAGATGTGATGATCCATATAGAGATAGGGAAAGAACCAGCGCTTTACGTAATAGAGGATTTGGCGGGCTCAGGAAAAACCGAAGCAGCACTTATTCTCTTTTCAAAGCTGCAGTCCATTGGTTCTGTCGATGGCTTTTACTTTGCTCTTCCTACGATGGCTACATCCAATGGGATGTATTCCCGTGTAAAACCAGTATATAGAAAATTTTATAGTGACAGATCAACACCCTCCCTGATACTCGCCCATGGGGGAAGTGCTCTGTACAAGGAATTTCAGGATTCCATTGTTTTTAATGTACGAACTATTTCTGAGGTTACCACAGATGCCTCTGCGTTTCATACGGATTCCCAAGAAATTGAGTATCAAGGTAGTCAAGCAGCATGCAACGAATGGCTGGCAGATCGTTCTCGTAAAGTGTTTCTGGCTCAAATAGGCGTCGGAAGCATTGACCAAGCTCTCTTATCGGTCCTTTATTCAAAGCATAACACACTTCGGATGTATGGATTATCGCGAAAGATTCTCATCATTGATGAAGTGCATGCCTATGACCTTTATATGCAAAGGATTCTTCATAATCTCCTTGAATTTATGGCTATGCAACATCGAAGTGTGATTCTCTTATCAGCTACACTACCGCTGGCTATGAAAGCTGATCTGGCTGCTGCATATCAGAGGGGGTTGGGTCTTGATGATGCTTCTGAATCGTATGAGAACAACAGGAATGATTCATTTCCGATGGTGTCCATCCATCATCAGAAGAAAAGTATTTACATACCGGTTGAAGCAAGGTCCTGTACTATCAGGACGGTAAATCTTTCGTTTTTTGAATCTCCGACAATCGAAGAGCCGATCACATTCCTGAAAAATGTGTCGAAGGCCGGACAGTGCGGTGTTTGGATTAGAAATACCGTGAATGATGTACAGACTGCCTATGATACGCTTGCCGATGCGATTGGGACGGAAAATGTACGTATGTTTCACTCGAGATATACTATGCAAGATAGACAGCTACATGAAAATAAGGTTTTGGAAGAATTTGGAAAAAACTCGAATGGCGCCAAGAGAGCCGGCAAAATCCTAATCGCTACCCAGGTGGTTGAACAATCTCTTGATCTGGATTTTGACGAAATGATAACCGATCTCTGCCCAATCGACCTTATCATGCAACGGGCGGGAAGGCTGAAGCGGCATGTTCGAGACAGATGCGGGAACCTGATAGGTGGTGAAGAAGATGAGCGTGGTGTTCCTGTCTTGCATATCTATGGGCCCAAAGCTGTGGAGAATGCGACATCTCGGTGGTATTCTGACTTTTTCCCTGGAGGAGCATATGTTTACAATGATCCTGGAATTCTTTGGAAAACTGCAAGAATATTGGCACGAGAGAAGGCATTGGTGGTTCCTGAAAAATCACGCTATCTGATTGAGTATGTGTATGGGCAAAATGGGGAAGCCTTCCCTGAATCCTTGAAAGAAACTTCGGGATTTGCACAAAAAACGGGTATTCATAGTCAAGCTGTTGCTCAGTCAAACGTTTTTCCTCTCTTTGCTGGATTCATTAAGCCATCCGATACAAATCCTTGGCCGGATTATTCGGCTCCTACTCGACTTGCAGATGATGCAGTTGTCTACCGATTATGTATTTGTGAGCATAGCAGGCTCATCCCGTTGGCGGAAGACAAGCAATTTCCATGGCAGATGAGTGAAGTAAGATACCGGAAGGTCACGATGGAATATGATGCCGGAATCAGAATATTGATCCGCGAGACTGAGAAGGGTTTGTTTGACAGTGGACGGGGAGGCATTGTATTGCCGATGGAAA
>NZ_DJGW01000069.1:0-4862 GCF_002432845.1 Sphaerochaeta sp. UBA5836 | reverse complement strand
CGAAGAGGTACACAGAAAAGAGTGCTGATAAGGCCATATGAAATTACAGAAGGAATCGACGATAACCCCTTCTGTTTGATAGATGCAAAGAGACCTGACTTCACAAGTTCTTACCTGCAGTTCCTCATTGGGATTATTCAGACGGTTATGACGCCGCAGGATGAGGTGCAATGGGCCCGTCTTTTTAGTAATCCTCCTTCGAAAGAGCAGTTGTTTCATGCGATGCAAAAGGAACAGAGATATTTCGACCTCGTCGGTGATGGAATACGTTTCATGCAGGAGCCAACCTTGCAGGCGGGATTAAAGCCTATAGCAAATTTACTGATCGACTCACCGGGAGAAAATACACTGGAACAGAATACCGATCACTTCGTGAAGCGCGACAGTGTGAAAGGTATGTGTGAGGCTTGCACAGCCGCTTCCTTATATACACTCAATACGAATGCTCCTGCAGGTGGTGCCGGAATACGAACCTCCTTGCGTGGGGGAGGTCCTCTTACAGTCGTAATAATCCCCGATGGATATAACGCAGCCTATGATACGTTGTGGCATTTGATTTGGTTGAACGTGCTTATTGCTAAAGATTTGGAGAGGACAAACTGTACTCTTTCGCTACAAGATTCAGCAGCAAAATTTCCATGGGCGGGAGATATCAGGATAAGCAAGGAAAAAGGGACTGAAACAACAGCCAAGCACATACATCCGGTTCAAACGTATTGGGGAATGCCAAGACGGACAAGATTGAACACATCTGAGATAAAACAGGGTACTTGTGATGTGTGTGGAGCTGAAAATGCAATGCTTTATCAGAGCTATGAATCACTTCCCTATGGCATCAACTATGGAGAGGGAATCATCCATCCACTATCGCCATACTACTCTGATAAGAATGGCCTGAAATTGCCTGTTCATCCACATCCAGGCGGCTTTACCTATAGACACTGGCCTCTCTATATCATGAGCAATAGCAGTACGAACCCACGGCCGATTACGTTGCAGGTCATAGACAAAAGATTGAATGACCTGGAAAAGATGAAGGTTGCCTGTGGTATACGTGTCAAAGTCTTTGGGTATGATATGGACAAGATGAAGGCACGTTGTTGGTATGAGTCCACGATGCCGTATTGGCTGATACCGGAAGAAAATCGTGAAGAATTGGTGGAATTTGCCAATCGTTTGGCTGAAGCAGCCAATGCTGTAGCAAAGAACACCAGCAATGCTGTGGAGGAGTCTTGGTTTGATACAAATAGCAATGCCCGGGGTGATTTGTCATATCTGGAGAATGAAATCTGGTCTTCAACAGAAAGCGAATATTACCGACTAATTCATATGCTAGAAGAAATACTGTGCCAAGAAAATGACACCCACCAGTCAGTTTTTGAGGGATGGGTAAGGTATCTGAACCGAATTTCACTGCAGATTTTTGATAAGTATGCAGATCAAGTTTCACTTGACTCAGGAAAAAGCAAGAGTGGAGTCCCCAGAGTAGTAAAGGCAAGGAATGATTTAATTTGGAATAACACTGGGAAAAAGATACGAGAAAAAATTTTGGGACTTCCCGCTAGGGAAACCAATAGTAAAAAGGAGGATATGTAATGGAAAGCCTTATTGATAATCGAAAGACGAATACATTTCCATTGGTGCTGGCTCAAGTTGTCAAGTGGTGGTCGATGTTGCAAGGTCCTCGCTTTACCGGGGAGAGGGCTATGTTGAGGAGGTTGAAAAGCCCCAATGAAGTTG
Source organism: Sphaerochaeta sp. UBA5836 (assembly GCF_002432845.1). Taxonomy (NCBI): domain Bacteria; kingdom Pseudomonadati; phylum Spirochaetota; class Spirochaetia; order Spirochaetales; family Sphaerochaetaceae; genus Sphaerochaeta; species Sphaerochaeta sp. UBA5836. The sequence continues at coordinate 3,122 of NZ_DJGW01000069.1, read as the reverse complement.
TCATCCAGGGCAACTATTATACTTTGCTGGAATCAGTGCTTGAGCTTGAAGAAGCAGAAATATTTCGTGGTGCGATTACCTCCCGGCTTCCCCTGATTGCGGGGGTTCTTGCTCATGTAGAGCAAGACACCCCTGGCTGCCCGGTCGCCAAAGCGATGGGAATGAAGAAACAGGGAAGTGATCGACCTGTAATGAGTGATCTTCGTTTTAGAAGATTATTGCGAACCGAGGATGGTTCTGAGTTGTACATAATGATGATCCGCATCATCAGAATGCTTGGAAACAAGGCAGATGTAAAAGACTTAGTACAATCTCTCTATTTTTGGAATGATCAAACGAGAAAGAGTTGGGCATCACAATATTATCTACAAAAAGATATTTATTGATTATAAAAAGATTTAAATAGAAAGGAGTTAGGAAAATGAAAAAATTTTTGCAGATTCATGTGTTGACATCTTACCCGCCGGCTAATTTGAACAGGGATGACTTGGGTAGACCAAAAACAGCCATTGTCGGGGGAACAACGAGATTGCGTGTGTCATCACAAAGTTTGAAGCGTGCTTGGAGAACTTCTGATATTTTTGAACAGAAAATTGGAGGGACAAATGGCATCAGGACAAAGCGATTTGGGGAGACAATCTTTAAAGCTCTGGTAGAAGGTGGAATAAAGGAGGAACCTGCACTGCAATGGGCTCGCAGTATTGCCGGTAGTTTTGGAGCAATAAAGAGTGATAAAGAAAAATTCCCGAATAATCTGCAGATTGAGCAATTGGCTTTCATCTCGCCTGAAGAGCAAAAGGCAGCTTTGGATTTGGTAAAAGAATTGATCGATAAGCAGCAAGCACCCACGGAATCACAACTTAGGCTCCTTCGAGCGAATAACTCAGCTGCTGATATGGCACTGTTTGGACGAATGCTTGCAAAAGATCCTTCTTATAACATTGAAGCCTCAGTTCAAGTGGCACATGCTTTTAGTGTACAAAAGATTGTTGTTGAGGATGACTTCTTCACCGCTGTAGATGACCTTAACGAAGGAATAGAAGACCAAGGTGCTGGACACATGGGAGATACTGAATTCGCTTCAGGTGTCTTCTATACCTATATCAATATTGATAGGGAGCTGCTCCTGGACAATCTGAGAGGTTGTGCTGAACAAGCGCCAAGTGTGTGGAAAAACTCCATCGAGGGTTTGGTGGAATGCATAGCTAAAGTAGCTCCGACAGGAAAACAAAACTCTTTCGGTTCGAGGGCTTATGCCCACTATATCCTAGCAGAATTGGGAGATCAGCAACCAAGAACACTTTCCTTGGCGTTCATCAAGGATGTTGGTGGAGATATTGTTCAGGAGTCAATTCAAAAGTTGGAGAGTATGAAAGACAAAATGGACAACACGTATGGGCCCTGCTCTGACGAATCGTTTAAGCTTGACGTTATATCCGGTAAGGGGTCTTTTTCGGAACTTTTACAGTTCTGCGTCAAGGAGTGAGATATGGCAGCATATCTTGTATTTGATTTGTATGGTCCTTTTGCTTCATATGGAGATATTGCAGTTGGAGAATATAGACCCACATACTCGTATCCATCAAAATCGGCTGTGCTTGGGCTGGTTGCTGCTTCCTTGGGTATCAAGAGGAAAGATGAAACTAGACTTAAGGCGCTTGACGATGATTTGAGCACAGCTGTACTGGTTCTTCAAACTGGGCATCTATTGAGGGATTTTCATACAATACAAGTGCCTCCGGCTACTCAATTGAAGCACCGAACAGTCGCTACCAGAAAGGATGAATTGTCACTCAAAAAACAGAACACAATAATTTCTACGAGGGATTACCGAATGGATGCGTATTATCGAGTAGCTTTGTGGAGTGCAACGGGATCATCTGAGTTGATTGAAATTCAGAAAGCATTGTCATTACCGAAATTTTCTCCCTATCTAGGTAGAAAATCCTGTCCGCCTGCACTTCCCTTTAAGGCTGAAATCATTGACGCTGAAAATGTTCGCGATGCAGTGGTAAAGCCCAGTTTCAATCTTGAATTGTTGCAATTGCTAGGAAAAATTGACAGCAGGGCAAAGTTTCTATTGTATTCAGAACCTGCGCTTGGCAACAAGGATGGAGGGGTGCACCTGATTACTAAGAGGGATAGATTGGTTGGCAGGAGGAATTGGCAATACGGTGAAAGGGTGGAAATGGTTCAATATGTAGGAGGTGAAGATGTATTTCAGCAGAATACGAAGGCCTATTAGCAATGCACTCACTGAAGGGAATCTTCCTATACAGGCTGGAAACATCTATGAGGAGCATAAGTTTATATGGGGTCTGTTTCCCTTCGATAAAGAAGCCGAAAGGGATTTCTTGTATCGTCGCTTCGATGCTGAAGGTTTTCAACAGTTCTTTGTTGTTTCACAGAGAAAGCCCTTGGAGAGTCTGCATGCTTGGGAGGTTGCAATAAAATCTTATGAACCGAAGATAGATATTGGTACACAGCTGCACTTCAACCTTCGGGTGAATCCGGTTGTAACCAAAATGCCGGAAGGGCCTGGTTCAAAGAAAAGAAAGCGGGAAGATGTATATATGGATGCGCTTGCAAAGAGTAAAACAGTTCCTGAAGCTGAGAGATCTACAAACGCAGAAATTCTTCAAGAATGTGCGTTTCAATGGCTTTCTGAACGTTCTGAACAAAATGGCTTTGCTGTATCACAGGATTCTGTAATCGTGGAGGGGTATCAACGATTTGAAATTACTACCAAAAAGGATAATCACAAGATTCAAATGGGTGTAATCGATTATAATGGCATTTTGACTGTGACAGATTTTGGCTTATTCCGTAGGACGCTGTACCAAGGGTTAGGAAAGTCCAAGTCCTTTGGTTGTGGTTTGATGATGATCAAAAAGGTTTAGCCATGAAAAATGTGAATCTTCAAGTACTCCCAAAGTTTGAAGATTCCTGGTCGTATCTCTATTTTGAGAAAGGAACGATAGACCAGCATCAGAAGTCAATTGGGTTTCATTATCTTGATAGGGTAGTACCTATTCCGATAGAGACTCTGTGTCTTCTGATGCTGGGGCCAGGTACTTCAATCACCCATGAAGCAATTAAACTAGAATTCCCGCCTGGAATTT
>NZ_DJGW01000041.1:2292-3992 GCF_002432845.1 Sphaerochaeta sp. UBA5836 | reverse complement strand
ATCTTTTTTCATGTCTCACCGATATATAGCGTAGTAGGACACGAGGAGCGAGGATTCCAAGGACATAATGACAACAAAGGGCAACATATCTCTCTCAACTATATTTACTACAATAATATTTTTTCTATATTTCGTGACACAATCAAACGAACACTCATCATCATACCTGGTAAGTGAAGGATACTCCTTGTTTGCAAACGCCCGTTTCTTTGGGGGAACAGCCAACAGAACGAGCGAAAATGTAGGAGAAACCTGGACCGACAATCTCCTGCCCTGCACCAGGGGCAATAGTGCATCCCTTATTTTCTCTGCCGGTCTTCACTGTCAGATGTGAATAGAGCATACCCGAAAATGAAAGCCTTGCGTCCACTTGGTGAATTGCCCAATAATTTTATAGGCAAATGCCACGGTTTTGTGTACGATGGTAGCAGGCGGACACCTGCATGCAAACCGTAGTAATCGTGAACATCTTCAGCATCTTTCCCCTGCTATTCACCATCTATTTGGCGAAACGGCATCTCTCGGGGTCCCGCCAGAACTGGTACTACATCTTCGCTTCGGTCATTACCATCATCCTGCTGATAGCGGAAATCGTAGGAGCACTCATCAGTGAGAAGCCAGGCAATGCTGCTTTGGCTGTGCACTATCTCAGTTACGCATTGGGCTATACACTCACCCCCCTGGTGCCGATGATCGTACTCTTCTACCTCGGCTGCTCAGAATGGTCGTTTGCCAAGAAACTCTTGTTGTTCATTCCCGTGGCAGTGAATATCCTGATTTCCATTTTATCCATGCAAAGCGGTTGGTATTTCACGATTCTTACCAACAATACCTACCAGAGGGGGCCGTATTTTTGGTTCGTCACAGCCTTCTCGGCGTATTACTATGGATGGATTCTGATCAAATTATTGCAGATCAATAAAACAAGGGTAGTCCCCTCGAAATTCCTTCTTGGCTTTGTGTACACGCTGCCGATACTCTCCACAGGCTTCCAATTGGCCACACGTGATGAAATCTATGTCTTCAGCACCGTAGGGGTTTCGCTGCTCTTGTACTATCTCATCGTCCAGGAAGCCCAGTTTGATTACGATGTCCAGACAAAAGTATACAACCGTGAAGCCTTCGAGCAGGAACTGCTTGCACGACAGTACCACGAACAGGACAGGGCAATTTTTATGTTTGATGTAAACAACCTGAAACAGACAAACGACGTATGGGGCCATCAGGAGGGAGACAGCCTTTTGGCATCCGTTGCCCAAATCCTGACATCAGTCTTTGAACCTGAAGGAAAGGTATTTCGCATCGGCGGCGATGAGTTCGCTGTTCTTCTCCCGCTCTCAAAAAAAGCAGACCCTGCCGTCTATCAGGAACATCTTCTGCAATCGATTGCCTCGGCAAACGAAAGCAGGGTCCACCCCATCTCCATCGCCTATGGGTATGCGATCAACAACAAGGAAGCAGGCATCGGCTTGAGAAAAACTTTCAACCTTGCCGATGAAGCGATGTATCGAAACAAGAGCGAGCAACGCAGGATGCTACGAGAGCAGTCCTGAGAGCTGCATCCGTACATACAGATACTCCAGCTCGCGCAGCGTGCCTAGGGCTGTGAATGCAGCTTGCATGACGTCGAGCTCTTTTTGCCGAAGCATCGATGCATCGGAAACACCTGCACCGAACCGTATTTGCTCGGTTTCCAATAC
>NZ_DJGW01000041.1:0-2131 GCF_002432845.1 Sphaerochaeta sp. UBA5836 | reverse complement strand
TTGACGTCGACGACGCTTGCGGGGCAGTAGTGCATGAAGAGGGGGAGCCCGGTCTCCTGCTGCAGGACAGAGATGAGCCTCATCTCGTTGCTGATGTCCTGATGGCCGTAAGGGGGAAAAGGATGCTGTCGGGCAGGCCCGTGCCGGCGATCAGGATATCGGTCACTTCCTCCCTCCTGGCAAGGAGCTTCACATATTCCTTGAAGAAGTCCCGATAAACGCCCTCATCCCCTATGGAGAGGAGCATGTCGCTGATCCTCTGTCTGCTCAGGTTGGCATCAGGGTAGAGAATCCTCACATAGTTGCCATCCCACCAGTCACCGGCATGGCAATTGGCAAGGTTGCACAGGACATAGTACTGGTCTTGGCGTATTTGACGCCGTTCTTTATGCCATACCCAAGGTACAGGCAGAGCCATGCCTCCCGTGTAGTTGGAAAAACTCAGAGGAAGCTATTGATACGTAAAAGTCCCCCCATTTTTCGAACTATAGCCTTTACCCTAAAAGCATAGTTTTTACCCCAATCACCATATTTTGTTGAACAACCAGCAACCAAAGTCCATTTCTCCCTGACATTGGTCCAGAATGGGGCCTTTTTTGTGCCAATCGCAGGAAAAGAATAGGAATTTATACCAATTAGTATAGTGTTAATTATTCTATTTTTGCAATATCCCAATCACGGCCTGTGCACACAGACAACCCGGGCTCTTGTGCCAACAGCCTTTTTTTTGTAGTATAGTTATATAGTTTCCAGCACCATCTCTCTGTTCCCTTTTCTTTGGAGTGAATACTTCGCACCTTCGGCGGATATTCAGAGGAGTATAAGCAGCGGTGCCGGACTCATAAAACCTTATGCGTATCAAAACACGAGAAATTTCAATGTTGCGGTTTACAACCGTTGTATGCCTGCTCTTCGGCCTTTTGGGAGTAGTGGCTTCACAGCTAGCCTCTTCACGTTCACTCCTCCTTGATGGATTGTACTCTCTCATCCAAAGCCTGTTCATACTTGGCTCAGGCCAGGTGGTAACGTTGTTGTTCAAACGTGACAACGACAAATTCCCATTCGGCTTTGCGGCCTTCGAACCCTTCTTTTTGGTAATGAGGTCGCTCACGCTCTTGGTCATGGTCCTTGCCATTGGATCCTCAGCCTTTCTCTCGCTGTTTACCGGCGGTTATGAGATTTCGGTGAATATCACACTTCCCATCTCCGCGTTATCGCTTGTGGTGTGCGCTGCGGTGTATACCATCCTCAAACGCGAAGCCAACCGTGTAAAAAGCCCGGTTCTCAGGGCGGAGAGCAAGGCTTGGCTGCTTGATACCCTGCTCAGCCTTGCTTCCCTGTCGGCGATGCTGATCGCCTACATTGCCTCAAGATTTTCCCTGACCTTGTTGATGCGATACATCGATCCGGTCCTCACCTTGGGGTTCCTTGTCTGCATGATTCCTCTCTTGGGCAAGGATTTGGTCCAATACAGCAAGGAACTGCTTGGAGCCGCACCGGCAAGTTCGACTCAAGCAGCCTTGGAACGAATCGCATACAAGTTTGTGCGCAAGTATGATTTTCTGAAAGCCGAAGTCTTTGCATCCAAACAGGGCAGGTCATTGAACATACTCATGTATATCTATCTGAAAGAAGAACGATCTGTATTGCAGCTCGATTCCATCAGGCTGGAAATACTCAAAGCCCTCTACTCCTACAGCAACTGGTGTGAGGCCGATATCATCTTCACCCTTGACGACCGCTGGGTGGACTACACAGCCTTGCCGTCACTGCAGCAGGCATAAGAGCCGGAAAGCTCTTCATAGGTGATGTTCAGACGCCCTGAGAACGTTTGAACAAAATGTTTGTTGTCCTCATAGAAAAAATCCTCCGCTTTACAGGTTATATACAATCGTGGTTGCACCGCCCCAATACCTTGGGCAAGTGCAAACAGATCATCATTGCTGCCCGCAAGACAGGCAAGCGGGCCGAAGGTGTTTGCAAATTCGGCGGGAAACGACAGCTTTTCCTCCTGCTTCCGGTTTGCCGGGGATACAAGGTCAAGCGCTCCACTCATACTGGCGACTGCATTGGATTGGTCAGGACAGCCTTCAACACTCCATACCCACCCATTGAAAGACCGGCGATTGCA
>NZ_DJGW01000042.1:6495-11735 GCF_002432845.1 Sphaerochaeta sp. UBA5836 | reverse complement strand
CGGTTGGCATGTTGGCGCTTCTCATTGATGACTAGAGGATTTTTACACATATGTCATATTATAAGTATCGAACTTTCAGTGTATTGCTTCTCATGGTTTTCCTGTCTGCTTTTTTGGCAGCAGGGCCTACGGTTACTGCGACCTACACAGCGCAATCGCCGATCTATCTGGAAATTTCGCCGGGTGTATTCACCCATCCCACAGTAATCGGTGCGAAGCTCGGCCGGTTTGCCATAACATCACCAAACAACAAAATATACACGCCTGCTTTCGTCAATACCGGTGAGGTTGCAGAGAATATCCAGTTGACCGGTTTGTACAAGAATTGGGAGGGCGGAGCCTATTATACCAAGACGGATTTGAATTTCAAGGTGATCAGCGTAGCCTATCCTTCAGGGCTTGGCGGTACACCCATACTGCAAACCATCTATGGCGGGCGGTGGCCGGTTATCAGTTGGAATGCTGTGACCATTACTGCAAACCCCTTTTATGTTGATTTGTACCTGGTCAATACCAACAGTCTCAATCCCAACAGCGCTGCTACGCTGAATTCGAACGGCCAGTATTACCGTTTGGATACTCCCTATACCTTTACAACCAGCTTCAACCCGATTTTCAGTTTGGCGGTTGCCGATAATCCGAATACCGATGTAGGCACCTATGCACCAGGCAACGGTGAAACGATAACATCAGCTGGTTCCTATGTAGTCACCAACGGGTTGGCGGGGCCTAATGTCACTCCGATTCTCGATTCAGGAAGCATGACAGCTCCGGACGGTAATGGGTTCTACTACGGCGACGGTCCGACTCTTCCCTCGTTTGCGTTCGCATTCACGCACGCAAGTGTGAGTTTTGATTTGGAAGAAGCCTATGGAGGGAACAGGGCGACGATCAACCAAGCGCAACTTACTGTGATAAACGGAGTTGCTGGTACTCAGTACTCGCAAATGCTGACGTTCACCGACACCAGTACAGCGACCGCCTTCCAGCTTTTCCCCACTGAAGGGTCGGGGCAGCCCATAGAGTATCAGCTTTTCCTCGGAGCAGACCAGATTACCAAGGGAAGCCCGATTCATTGGCAGTCGCTGAATCCGGGGATGAATACCAAGGACTTGAAAGTCGGGGGCATTGTTGAGTCGGATGTGGCCGCCAAAGTCAGCGGCTCCTATACGGGCACCATCACGGTGACCATCACCAACCCGAATTAGCCGCTGTTCCTGGCGGCAAGCCGTTCCCTGAGCAACCTGAGCTTGTCCACCACCTGCTCGGATGAGAGCTGCTTGGCCGGGTCTTCTTCATCAAAGAGGGCCTTGGGAATCTCCTCAAGAAAGCGTGAGGGGAGGCTGGTCACTTCGTCATGGCCTTTTTTACGCTTCTCACAACTGCTGATGATCAACGACCTTCGGGCACGGGTGATCGCCACATAGAAGAGGCGTCGTTCCTCATCGATGTTGGCCGGATCATCCTCGATCGCCCTGGCATGGGGGATGTACTGGTCCTCAACCCCTGCCAAGTACACCGTGTCGAACTCAAGACCCTTGGACGCATGGATGGTCATCAGGGCAATCTTGCCTGCATCCTCTTGGGGATTGCTCTCCTTGCCTGCAAGGCTGATGCGGTTCAGATAATCAAATATGGAGGCCTTTGCATTCTCGGGATTGCGTTCCCAACGGGCTAGCATATCGCAAAGCATGGTAATACCCTTCATCTTGTAGGCAACCACGTTCTCGTTATCCGGATATTCGGCTTCAAGATATGCCTTGTACCCGATTTCCTGAATCAGGGTGCGAAGCACCATGTTGCGTTGCGTCCGTGTCTCAAAGAGTTGATGATGATACTCCTCAATAAGGGATGCAAAGCGTTTGAGCGTTTTCTGCATTCCTTCCTTGATTTGGCCATCGGTGGCGATGGACATCAAGGACAAGGCACTATAGAGCGAGCAGTGATGGTCGTCTGCTACTTTGCGCATTTTCTCAAGTGTCGTACGCCCTATGCCACGCCTTGGGGTATTTATCACCCTGAGCAGGTTGATATCATCATCCTGATTGGCAATGACCTTCAGATAACTGACAATATCGCGAATTTCCTTTCGGTCAAAGAAACTTTGCCCGCCGGTAACCTGTGAAGGAATACCCCGTTCGGTGAACTTGGTTTCCAAGGTGTCGATGAGGCTGTTGGTTCTCACCAATACCCCGAAGTCAGAGAATGGCTTGTCCTCTTTCTTATGAGTCATCAGAATTTCATCGGCGATGACCGATGCTTCATCATCATCGTTGGCGGGGTGGATCAAGCGAATCGAGGAGCCCTTGCCGCTGTCGGTCCACAGCCTCTTCTCCTTTCGCATCTGGTTGTTGACAATCAGCGAGTTTGCAGCCTCCAGGATGGTCCCTGTTGAACGATAGTTGCGCTCGAGCTTGACTTCAAGGCGTTCGGGAAAATCCCGTTCGAACATCACCAGGTTCTCGTAGTTCGCCCCTCTCCAGCTGTAGATGCTCTGATCGTCGTCACCGACGACGCACAGGTTGCGGCTCTCTTGGGCCAGGGACTCGACCATGCGGTACTGGGAAAGGGAAGTGTCCTGGAACTCATCAACCAGGATATGGGTGAAACGATTTCGCAGAGCCTGAAGCACTTCGGGCTTTTTTTCGAACAAATCGAGCGGTTTCATGATCAGGTCGTCAAAGTCGACTGCATTGTACGCTTTCAGATGCTTTTCATATTCGCTATAGAGATTGCGGATCTTGTCCGAAGCATTCGCACCGAAAACCTTGCGCTTTGTCTTTATGTCACTGAAGAGGGTGGAGAGCTCATAGAGGTCGAAGGACTCAACCACATAGTCGAGATTCTGGATTACTTCCTTGATCAAGGCCATGCGGTCGTTGGAATCGTAGATGGTGAAGTTGTTCTTGAAGCCGAGATGCTGGATGTATTGTTTCAACACTCCCATACCGAAGGAGTGGAAGGTTGTGGCCGTCAACTTTTTCAGCGGAAGATTTGTAAGCGACCGTATACGGTCCCCCATCTCGCTTGCCGCCTTGTTGGTGAATGTCAGGGCGAGTATCGCCTCTTCCTTGATGCCGTTTTGCAGCATATTGGCAATTCGATACGTGAGCATGCGGGTCTTCCCGCTGCCGGCGCCTGCTATGACAAGCAGCGGCCCATGCAGTGTTGCAGCAGCCTTGTACTGCTGTTCATTGAGTTCCTTGGCTAAATCGAAATACATGATACCTCAGATTCGTTTGATGAACACCGAATCGATTCCTACCCCAAGGGCTACCAGAGAGGTGACAATCAGACCGGCGACGATGACTCCGCCGAATACTGCCATCATGGTCTTTCGCTTGTCAAGGCCTAAAATCCAGGAACCCAGGGTTCCCGTCCAAGCCCCGGTGACCGGAAGCGGCACCGCTACAAAGAGTAAAATGCCCCAATACCCGTACTTGTCGACTTTCGCACTGATCTTGTGCTGAGCTCTCGCTACAAATCGATCAAAAAAGGAGGCATACCAGTGCCAATGCTTGTAGAAAATTGTATGGAAGGTCGCCAAAAAGGTATAAGCGATCGGAGCCACCATAGCGTTGACGAGAATGCACAGCGGGGCGGCAAAAAACAACGGAACGTCATTGAAATAGGCATAGGGAATAGCACCTCTGAGCTCACTGATGGGCAGAAGGGAGAGCAGAATGCTGACAAGCAATGTGGATGGATCCATATGACAATCCTTTAGGAGGAAATTTCTTCATCGACTGCGATGGCTGAAGCCGGACAGACCTCATGGCAACAATAACAACGGATGCAGGCGCTTGGGTCGATGATGATGCGTTTCTGTTCCATCGTCAAGGCATTGGCCGGGCAGATTTCGATGCATTTGCGGCACTGGATGCAGGGATCTGGAAGGAAGACAGGGGCTTTGCGCTCTTTCTTGACCTTCCTGCGAATGTACTTGCTGAATACAAACGGGATAATGAGGGAGCGGAAGAAACGGGTTCGCTTTTGCATCTCGATGCGCAAAAAATCGGGTTGGACCAAATCCTCGGCATTCAAGTTGGGATACCGGGTGGGAGCAGAGCCAAGGCCTCTTCTCAGTCCTTCGGCTATGATGGGGATGCTCTTGGGGTCATAGCCCATGATCACAGCCTGTGCATAATCGAGAGCGAGTGCATCGCAGCTGGCAAGCAAAAGGCCCATATGCCGCGGCCTGCCGTTGGCGGGGCCCGGGCCTTCCATGCCGATGATGCCGTCCATCAGGCTGAACGAAGGCTTTACCACGGCAGCAATTCCCACCATCAGGGAGGCAAATTGCTGCCGTGTCGGGAACTGGACATGACAGGGACTCTTGAAGAGATTGGGGACCAGCCCGAAGAGGTTCTTCACCGCCCCGGTGGTGTACATGAGTTGGTGAGTCTTGAACTTTGGCAGTGAAAATACCATGTCCACCTCGTCCAGAATGGAAGCAAGGGGAAGCTTCTTGCCCCTGGTGTAGGGGATGGTCGTCATATTGGGCTGCTTGGTGAAATCGACCCATTGCACCCCCTCTTCGGTGCATACGCGGTATATGCCGCTTGCCTTGGGTAGGAACGAGGGTTTTTGCAGGCCGGGTGAGTCACCGACCAGGATCCTTTGTGCCCCCTTCTCCTTGAGCAGCCGGATCACCGAGCGCAGCACCTGTGAATGGGTGGTGATCGAGCGGTCCTCTTTGGCATCGGAGAGAATATTGGGCTTGAGCAGAATGCATTTGCCCTCTACAGCAGGCATACCGCCCAGCAGACACGCTTCTTTTACGGCAGCATCGACCAATATGGGGTCATAGCTTTCACAACGGACAATGGCGACAGAGCTCATGCCGTCCTCCTGATCAAACAAATATAGAGCGGGCCCCTTCCTTGCGCCATATCAGGCAGGATGATGGAGCCATGACGACAGCTTTCACCATAGGGCGCAGCAGCAGGCTCGATGGCAAAGCGTCCATCCCGTTTTTCGAACAGCTTGTCGACAACCAACTCGTTCTCCAGTGGATTGATCGAACAGGTGCTGTACAGAATACAACCACCCACTTTCACTGCCTCCAAAGCGGAAGCAAGCATCGCAAACTGCTGGATGGCCAAGTGTTTCGGCCTTGATGCAGACCAAATCGCCAAGGCTTTGGGATCGGAGAGGACATGACGTTCGCTTGAGCAGGGAGCATCGAGCAGAATGCGGTCATACCTGTTCTGCTCATGCAGCGACCACCGGGATGCATC
>NZ_DJGW01000042.1:0-6395 GCF_002432845.1 Sphaerochaeta sp. UBA5836 | reverse complement strand
CCCCCGGGAGCGGCGCACATATCCAGCACCGCATCGCCGTCCTGTACATCCAGGAGCTTGGCGGCAATGATGGAAGCCTCATCCAGATAGTAAATCTGTCGCAATCCGTCGCTGAAGGCAACCGGTTTCCGCTCGACAAGCAACGCCTCCTTGAGGGTATTCCACCGACTTTGATAAATCTGTGCATAGTAGGACTCGAACGCATCGCCGCCTTGCTGTTTACCCTTCTGTTTGGCCATGAACTGACTGTACCAAGTTTTAGGCCTCTTGTGAACCTTTTTGAGGTGTGCTATGCTCAGCCATGGCATATTTCACCGCATTTTTGGAAGGAATCATCAGTTTTATCAGTCCCTGCATTCTTCCCATCCTGCCGCTTTACTTCTCCTATCTGGCAGGTGGCGTCGCCCAGAAGGAAGAACAGAACGGTGTGCTGTTGAAGAACAGCATTGCGTTTGTCATCGGCTTCACCATTCTGTTTGTGACACTCGGTGCTGCATCCACTACCGTGGGCAAGTACTTGAGTATGCACTTGTCCACGCTTAATCGCATAGGAGGGGTGCTTGTCATTCTTTTCGCCCTCAATAATCTGGGTTTTGTTCTCATACCGGCTCTCAACAACAACCACAAGTTCCAGTTGAAGAGCTTGAAAAATATGAACATCCCCAAATCCATGCTGTTCGGGTTGGTGTTTGCGATCGGATGGACGCCCTGCGTGGGCCCGCTGTTGGGTTCCGCCCTGATGATGGCGGCCAACGCCGAGCTGGTTCACAAGGGCATGCTGACTCTCTTCTTCTATGCGATGGGCCTGGCTATTCCCTTCCTCTTCTCAGCCTTGCTGCTCGATCAGATGGAAGGAGTCTTTGCGGCGATCAAGAAACACGCAAAGCTCATAACCATCATAAGCGGACTGTTCCTCTTGGTCTTCGGCGTTGTCCTGACCCTTGGATTCAACCCGGCCGCACTATTTCTCTAGGAGCCTATCATGCAAAAGAAAACACGGAATCTCGTCATACTGGTTCTCTCATTCATAGTCCTGATCATTGTTGCCTCGGTGGCATACAACGCACTTCGTGACAGCACCCCCGCCGTCTCCTTCGTTCCTCAGGTTGCAGCCCTTCCTGAAACGACGGAGAAGAAGCAGGTGCAAACCAATATTTCACCTGCAGCAGTTCCCGCTCCTTCCGAGCCTGAACCCGTAGTTGAAGATGAAACTCCTGCCGTTGAGGACGGAGTTGAAGCGAGTGCACCCACGATGCCCAATATTCCGCTCTTCACCTTGGACGGAGTTGAAACGACGTTTGAGGATGTCAGGCAGGGTAAACCGGTGGTTATCAACTACTTTGCCTCATGGTGTCCTCCCTGCAAACAGGAGCTTCCACATTTCCAGAAAGCGTATGACACCTACAAGGACCAAATCAGCTTCATCTTCCTGGACGCCCTGGACGGCCAGCGGGAAACCTTGGAGACCGTCAAAGCCTTCATCCGCGATTTCCCGTTCACCGGTCCGGTCTACTACGATGAAGGCATTTTTGCCTATATTTTCCAGACAAACAGCCTGCCTACCACAGTGTTCATCAACGCTGATGGAACCCTGGCCAACGGCTATTTAGGCTATGTGAGCGAAAGTGTCCTTCAGGAAAACCTGGACAAGCTGCTTACACAAGAGTAAGCATGTAGCCGGCAAAGAAGAGAGCGCTTCCCCCGATGCAGAAGAGATGCCAAATGGCATGGTGGTGGGGGATGCGCTTGCCTGCATAAAAAATGACTCCTATGCTGTAGGTGAGCCCTGCTGCGATTACCCAAACCAAGAGTCCTTCGCTCAGATAGGGGATGATATCCTTCCAGAAGAAGACGATCAGCCAACCCATCGCCAAGTAGAAGAATACATGCAGGGCCTTCAGCCTCCCCCAAAAGACCAAGCTGAACACGATTCCCAGCAGTGCAATCGCCCAGACCAGGATGACAAGCATATGGGCCGTTGGTGTGCCTATGGAGAGCATCAAGGGGGTATAGGTTCCCGCTATCAAGAAATAGATGTTGCTGTGGTCGAGGATCCTGCAGATACGCTTGGCATTGCCATAGGGTAGACCGTGGTAGAGCGCTGAAGCCCCATAGAGCAAAATCATGGTGAGTGCCCAGACAACCAAGCCCACCTTCAATGAAACTGATTCAACCGAAGGCAACCTCAAAAGGATTACAACAAAGGCGACAAGGGCCAAAGCAACCCCGACCACATGGGTGATTGAGTTTTCCCTTTCCGCCCTCGGATCATCATACGTATGCAAGGTGATGTGACTTTCAAGCCATTGCGTGAATTTCATCTGAAAATTCTCCTATTGGATGTAAACGATAGTAGTCGGAGGCTGTTGATGCAATGGTAGAATTGGACTGTTTCTCCACTAGTAGAAATCTATCAGGCCTAAAAAAAGGGCCTTTCGGCCCTCTTGATCAGAGAATGTGTTCCAAAAAGAGTTTGGTTCGTTCACTCTTTGGACTGCTGAACATCTGATCGGGTTTCCCGATTTCCACGATGGTTCCATCATCCATGAACACAACCTTGTCTGCTGCAGCTTTGGCAAAGCCCATCTCGTGGGTTACCAAGAGCATGGTCATACCGCTTTTTGCAAGCTTGAGCATGACATCCAACACTTCCTTGATCATCTCCGGATCCAAGGCGCTGGTCGGCTCATCGAACAGCATCACTTTCGGCTGCATCGCTAGAGCCCTTGCAATGGCTACACGCTGCTGCTGACCGCCGGAGAGTTGGGGAGGATAGACAAGAGCCTTCTCCTCAAGCCCGACCATCTTCAGCAAATCCATGGCCTGCCTGTCGGCTTCCTTCTTGGAGAGCTTCTTGACCTTCAACGGGGCGAGGGTGATATTTTCCAGTACCGACAGATGGGGAAAGAGATTGAAGGATTGGAAAACCATACCTACTTCCTCACGAATCTTTCTCAGGTCGACATCGGGATCGGTCACCTCATCATCATCGATGAAAATGTGTCCTCCGGTTGGGTGCTCGAGCTTGTTTATGCTGCGCAGCAGTGTCGATTTTCCGCTCCCCGACGGACCGATGATCACCACGACCTCCCCGTGCTCGACGGTCAGGTTGGCGTGTTTGACGGCTTTTACCGTCGCATGGTTGGTCGTAATATAGTCTTTTGAAAGATCTTCTATGCGTATTCTAGCCATTTTCATGCAACCTTTCCTCCAATATGCCTACCAGACGGGAGAGCAGGAGGGTGATGATGAGATAGATGAGAGCGACAACCAGCATGGTTTCCAGTGAGAGGAAGGTGCGGGAGATGTACTCCCTTCCTTTGCGCAGGATATCACTCAGTGCTATGGTGGACACAAGCGATGAGTCCTTGAGCATGGAGATGAACTCATTGCCGATCGCAGGCAGGACAACCTTGATGGTTTGAGGAAGGATGACGTAGCGGAACGCCTGCGAGCGGGAGAGCCCCAACGCAATGGCGGCCTCCATCTGGCCCTTGGGGATGGCTTGAATTCCGGCTCGTACAATCTCGCCCATATAGGCGCCGAAGCAGATGGAAAGGGCGGCCACCGCAGCTATCATGCCTTCAATCTTGAAAAACCTGCCCATGGCGTAATAGATGAATATCAACTGGACCAACAAGGGAATGCCCCTGATGAGCTCGACGTACACACCGCTGACCATATTGACCCAGCGCCGTTTGCTCACCGATCCAAGACCGGTGACTGTACCGATCACCAGAGCGCCGAGAATGGCAAAAATGGTTGCCTGGAATGTGACGGGGGCTCCCTTGATGGTTACCAGGAAGATATCCCGGTAGGGTTTCGGCTGGAACAGGACGAGAGCGGCAAGCAGGGTGATTGCACTGAAGAATGTGATTCTCCAGGAGTTGAGGAGGTGTCCGTCATCCTTGCGGGGAATGAGCACGCCATCGGTCATTTGGATGGTGACAGGTTTCTTTTTTTGTGCATTGGGATCGACGGAAACTACTTTCTTCCGAACCGCTTGCAGTTTGTATTCGTCGATATCAGCAGGTGTATGTTCCATATATACTCTCAAAAGGAAATTTTTACTACAAGCTAGTACTACATAATTATGCAGTTAAAGTCAAGCTACAATGTATAATTATTCAGACATTCCCAAGAACCCTTGCTTCCTCATGCAACAAGCCGCCCGAAGGCGGCTTGTCTCTGAAACAACAGCGTATGAATTCTTACAAAATGTTCCACTTTTTCTTCAGCTCAGCCATCCTGCCGCTAGCTTCGATCTGTTTCAAGCCGTTGTTGACAAGGTCGAGCACTTCCGAATTGCCTTTGAGCATGGCGATTGCAATCGGTTCAGGGTCTCCGAGATCGCTCGCACTTCCGGCAACCTTGAGCTTGCTTGCATAGTTGGGGTTGGAGAGGACGAAATCGCTGGCGATTACGCTATCGGTCACCACAGCCTGCAGGTTTCCGTTGAGCATGTCCTCGATGGCGAAACCAATCTCGTCGTATGCCTTGATGGTTGTCTTGAAGGAGGGGTTTTTCTTCATGTAGTCATCAAGGAAGATGTGGCCGGTGGTTCCCAGCTGCACCCCGACCACCTTGCCGTTGAGGCTTGCTGTGTTGGAGAGGGTGGTGTCTCCGATCGGAGCAAGGATTGCTTGGGTGATGATCATGATCGGAGTGGAGAAGTCCATGGTGGCCTTGCGTTCCTCGGTGACCGAGACGCCGCTGGCCACTGCATCATATGCACCATTGGCAAGACCTGCGAAGATGCCTTCCCATGCAACGTTGCGGATGGTGATTTGTACATTATTGACTTTTGCAATTTCGTTGACCAAGTCTATCTCAAAACCAACGATTTCCCCTTTCTCATCAACAAACTCGAGCGGAGGCCAGGCGCAGTTGGCTGCAAAGACATACGATTTCGTGCTCTCTTTCTGCCCTTGGGCGAACAGAAGTGCAGATGTTGCAAGCAATAGGACCAATACGAGGATTCCAAGCTTTTTCATGACACAGCTCCTTATTCATGGATATGCGTATAATGCATACTTATACATTGAATGTCAACTATAAAGGAATAAATATACAAAAAAATCGAAATATTTGGATAATCCTCCGTGCTAAGGCACAAGTGGACCAGAAAAAAGGGGAGCATTAGCTCCCCACAACCGGCTTCTGTCGTTCTTACAGCAAATTCCACTTTTTCTTCAGTGCATCGAAACTGCCGTCAGCCTTTGCCACCTCCAGACCCTTGTTGATCAAGTCGAGCAATGCCTTGTTGCCCTTCTGCACCGCAATGGCGATATCCTCTTCAGTAAAGGGAGTGCCTGCGACCACCAGACGATTCTTGTAGTTCTCGTTTGCAAGCACAAAATCGCTGGCGATCAGGGAATCGCATACCGCCGCATCCACGTTGCCGTTCAAGAGGTCCTCGATTGCAAGTCCGATGTCGTCGTAAGCCTTTCTCTGCACAGGGTAGTTCTCCAGGGCAAAATCACCGGTGGTACCGATCTGTACGCCGATTTTCTTGCCGCCGAGGTCGTCGATTCCATTGACCTTGCTGCTGTCGCTGCTGCGGATGATGACTACTTGGCCTGCAGTAAGAATCGGGGTGGAGAAATCCATGGTGGCCTTGCGTTCCTCGGTCACGGTGACGCCGCTGGCAACACCGTCGTATGCACCATTGGCAAGACCTGCAAAGATGGTGTCCCACGGGATGTTTTTAACCGTCATCTGTACGCCGACCTTCTCGCCGATGAGCGGCATCAATTCCACTTCAAAGCCGGTAAGCTGTCCGTTTTCAACAAATTCCAGGGGAGGCCATGTGGCATCGGATGCAAACACATATCCGCTTTTTTCTTCTTTTTTCCCCTGAGCAAAGACCAACGTTGCGGCCAGGACCAGGATGAGCATGGTGAGTATCGTTTTTTTCATAGTTGACTCCTTCAATAGCACGTATACAAGGCATCATGCATACATATGCAATGAAAGTCAAGCAAAGGTGAATATCTATGCAGTTAATGGAACTAAAGGCCGGATATGGAGTTTGTTATCAAGAGACCCACGATCAGGCCGAGGATGGTTCCTCCAAGCACTTGGCTGAACGAGTGTCCCAGCATGGTTTTCAAGTTTTCAGGAGTGAATTGGCCCTCCCGATGGATGTCGCTGAGGATGCGGCTCCATTCGTTGATGACCTCCGCCTGCTTGCCTGCCTCCCGCCTGATACCCATGGAATCGTGGATGACAACCGCAGCAAACGTGGCCGCTATGGCGAAGTATACAGTACCTACTCCTTGGGTGAAAGCAATGCTGGTCACCAATGCAATCACTCCTGCCGTATGGCTGGAGGGCATGCCGCCGGTGCTGACAAGCAAATGCCACGTGAACCGACGCTCGAATAATGCATTAAT
>NZ_DJGW01000061.1:2617-40560 GCF_002432845.1 Sphaerochaeta sp. UBA5836 | reverse complement strand
CGCAAATTTGCGTTAATTCACGTTGACAGTTTGGAACATTCAGCTTATATTATAAACACGTCTGGAAGGAGTCGCCAAGCGTCTCCACGAGCGATGTTATCATCGCATCGCCAGTCGTTTTTTTAAGAAGGTTTACTGATGCGTCTTTGTTATATTGATGAATCTGGAACTCCTCAAATCCCTGGTAATACTTCTCACTATATCCTTGCAGGACTGTCCATTCCAATCAATAAGTGGAAAAAATATGATAATCAGATTGAAAAAATTAAATCAAAATATGAATTAGTCGGATCTGAAATTCATACAGCTTGGTTGCTTCGCCCATACCATGAACAAACCAAAATACCCAATTTTGAGTCTATGGATACTCCAACAAGGCAGTTTGAAGTTAAAAAAGCAAGAACTATAGAGTTGCAAAGACTCTCAAAAAGTAAATCAAGACAATACACACAAACGAAGAAGAACTTCGAGAAGACTAAAGAATATATACATCTGACTTACGCTGAACGAAAAAATTTCATATTCGATGTTGCTAATACATTAGCTAGTTGGACTGATGTACGATTATTCGCAGAATGTATCAATAAATTGAATTTTAATCCCACAATTGCTAGACTATCAGTCGATGAACAAGCTTTTGAACAAGTAGTTTCGAGGTTTGAGAAATATTTGCAAGTATTTTCAAAGAATCCTCATTGTGAATCAAAGCACTTTGGTCTTCTAATTCATGACAATAATGAGACTGAAGCAAAAAAGCTAACTGATTTGATGAAAAAATTTCATCATGACGGAACCTTTTGGACAGACTTAAAAAATACCATAGAAACACCACTATTTGTAGATTCAGAACTTACCAGTATGGTGCAGCTCGCTGATTTATGTGCTTTTGCTATTAGAAGATATCTAGAAAATCAAGAAGAAGAACTATTTAGCATTATTTATAAACGTGGAGATAGAGATAGAAAGCAGAGATGTGTTGGAATAAGACATTACAATGGAAATGAACCCTGTACTTGTATAATCTGTAATAATCATAAAGACCAAGATTAATACATGTTACACCCTACACCAATTCTACATCAAATTTCCTAATACTCTCTTATATTGATGTATAAACACTGATAGTTCCTGATAAAAACACTTGTTCTTTTCTGTTTGTATTTCTATATCTATTAATCTTTTATGATAGTCTTTGACAAATGTTGATGAACCTCAAATGGCGCCTTCTATGCAGTAGGTCAGAGGTTCGAGACCTCTTTGGCGTAAATCCGATGCCGACGGTTTTGTTGGCATCATTTTTATTCTTGTGCTGTCGGCTTCTGGCATAACGTGAGATCGGCCTTACTTGGCAAAAGTACTGTTTTTTGGGAAGTTTCTTGGTCAAATCTTGACGCCTTGCAGAGAAGGTCCTATGCTTGTGTCATGAGAGGCACCAAAATGAACTTCTTTGATGCAAGGCCTCGCTCAACGTTCAGTACACAATTGTCTGCGCTTAAGTGCGTATGCATAAACAAGCCTGTTTCACATGCAGTATGCAAAGGAGAATCAGGGGATGTTGCCATTTGATCTTCGCATCCAAACACAGCATCGCTTTGATTATTGCAGGGTCTTTGATTTTCCAAAGGAAGCAGAACTGCTCAGGTTCACGCGCCTTACCTGGTATGGTTATGACGAAGAAGGCCCGGCAGTCTATCGGGAGGATCCTGATACCGGGGAGGTTGTACGCATCGATTTCCTTCAGTGACCAAGCGTCATGAACGCTTGGTGTGTTTTCTCTTCCCAAAGCCACCATCATGCAGGGTTGCCCACTCGATTCAGCGAAAGGCTGGTTTTTTATTTGTATCTCTTTGTTAGGAAATGCATTATTTACGCATTTTCTCGTAAGGAAAAATATTAGGCAACCTGCTTGACAGACTCTCTGAAATATTCGATATTCGCAGTAAATCGTAAAGGCTCCAAGACGGTGTGTTTTGGAAATTCTGTGCCTGAAACGAGTGGAGGGAATGGAAAAGATTGAAAGGTGTTGAAGTTAATGTCGAACGGGTTTCCCGCTCCTATGGCGATTTCAAGGCACTCGACGAGGTGAGTGTCAAGATAAACAAAGGTGAGTTCTTCTCACTGCTGGGGCCTTCAGGGTGTGGTAAAACCACCTTGCTGAGGATAATCGCTGGATTTGATTACCCTGATACTGGAAGCGTGGCGTTTGACAACAAGGACATTCTGCCCTTGCCGCCGGACAAACGGCAATCCAACACGGTGTTCCAGACCTATGCCCTGTTCCCTCACCTCACCGTTTATGAAAACATTGCTTTCCCCTTGCGGCTCAGACGGGTGGACAAGCAAACAATCGAATCGAAGGTAATGGAGTACGTTCGCCTTGTCCAACTGGAAGACCACATCTACAAGAAACCTTCGATGCTCAGCGGCGGACAGAAGCAGCGGGTTGCCATTGCCAGGGCGCTCATCAATGAACCCAGAGTGCTTTTGTTGGACGAACCGTTATCCGCTCTTGACGCAAAACTCAGGCAAAACCTGTTGGTTGAGTTGGACCAAATTCATGATAAAGTCGGAATCACCTTCATCTATGTCACTCACGACCAGAGTGAAGCTCTGTCTGTATCCGACCGCATTGCCGTCATGAACAAGGGTAAAGTACTGCAGATCGGCACCCCCTATGAAATCTATGAGGCTCCTGCAACCCGCTTCGTCGCCCAATTCATCGGGGAATCGAACAGCTTTCCCTGCACCGTGCTCTCATGCGAACCATACGAGGGGGAGTACCTGGTACGAGTTGATGTTCCTGCTTTGAAAGGAGAGGTATCGGTTACCGATTATGAACCACAGGCAATCGGGGCGAAGTTTGACTTTACCATTCGCCCTGAGAAAGTGAGAATATCCACCAATCCTCCACGCTCCACGGCCAAAGTAATGAACACGTTCAAGGGAATCGTTGACGAGCCCGTGTATTCAGGATTCCAATCAAAGTTCTATGTAAAGCTCGAACAAGAGCCTTCCACACAGGTTAAAGTCTTCAAGCAGCATACGGTGTTCCTTGAGGATGGCCCGGACATCGAGTGGAAAGACACTGTCTACGTCAGTTGGACAGCAACTGACGGTTACTTGGTAAAGGATACCGACCGATGAAAAAGACCCTCAAACCAAGGGAACGTGAACAACTGCTGGGGACCATCTATGGTGGTCCCATGGGCTTGTGGTTCACCCTCTTCTTCACGGTCCCCTTGGGTATCATCATTCTCTACAGTTTCTTGAAGCGCGGCCTGTATGGAGGTGTTGTTTGGGAATTCACCCTCACCGCCTACAAGCAGATGTTCAATCCCAGTTTTGCAATGGTTGTGATCAGGACACTGTGGATTAGTGTACTTTCCACTTTCCTTTGCATTCTCATAGCGATACCCTGCGGGTATGCCATGGCAAAGAGCAAGCACCAGACGTTTTTGCTCTTTCTCATCATTATTCCTTTCTGGACCAACTCACTTATCAGAATCTATGCCTGGATCTCCATCCTCTCCACCGAAGGCTTCATCAACAGCCTGCTCATTCGCCTAGGCTTGATCGACGAGGGATTGAAGCTCATCTACAACAATGGTGCTGTAGTACTGGTCCTTATCTACATGTACCTGCCCTTCGCCATTCTTCCATTGTTCACCACCATCGACAAGTTTGATTTCTCCCTGTTCGATGCAGCGCGCGACCTTGGAGCGACCAAGCTCGGCTCCATTGTCAGGGTGCTGTTCCCGAACATCAAGAGCGGGCTCAGCACCGCCTTCATCTTCACCTTCATTCCCATCTTCGGAGCCTATACGGTTCCCTTGTTGGTCGGAGGCAAGGACTCGACCATGATCGGAAACATCATCGTCGATCAGGTATCAAAGACAAGGAACTGGCCCCTTGCTTCAGCATTCTCCATGATTCTCACCCTCATATCCCTGATCGGAGTGTTCTGGATGCTGTACAATGGCAAGCGTGAGCAGATGCAAAAGGAAGGAGGGCTCAAGAAGACCACCCAGCAGGCACTTGAACACAACGTCAAGGCACACCACACCCATCGAGGAACAAAATGAACTACCACAAATACTCAAACAAGACAGGTTTTTCATTCTCCTATGTGATGTTGACACTGGTGGTCGTGTTCCTCTTCATCCCCCTGTTTGTCGTGGTGTTCTTCTCGTTCAACAGTGCGAAAGGTATGCAGTGGGACCATGCTTCACTGGTCTGGTACAAGACCCTTATCTACGACAGTCCTTCTTTGTGGGCGGCTTTCAAGAACAGCCTGATCATAGCCCTGACAAGCTCCATCACGGCAACCACCTTGGGCACGCTTGCAGCCATCGGCATCAAGTGGTACCGCTTCCATGGAAGGAGCTACATCACTACGGTGAGCTACCTGCCCATGGTCCTTCCCGAGGTCATCATCGGTATCTCCATGTTGATTTTCTTCTCTGCAGTAAAAGTGAGACTGGGTATGTTCACCATCTTTGTTGCGCACACGACGTTCAACCTTCCGTTTGTCTTCATGATGGTCTCCGCACGCTTGGACGAATTCGACTATTCGACTGTGGAAGCTGCCAGGGATCTGGGGGCCAATGAACGGCAGACATTGACCAAAGTCATTATTCCCAGCATCATACCCGCAGTTCTCTCAGGGTTTTTGATGTGTATCACCATGTCCCTGGAGGACTTTGTCATTACGTTCTTTGTATCCGGACCTGGTTCGGGTACCCTACCCCTGTACGTGTATTCGATGATTCGCTACGGCGTCTCTCCGGTTATCAACGCACTGTCGTTCGTTATGATTCTCGGTACCATGATCATCGCATTCATCTTCAGGAAATTTCTAAAGACTGTGGCTGCAAGCAGCTAAGGTTGGAGGCATCATTTCGTCTGGAGGTGCGTCATGAACAAAGCATCCCGATTTTTCTTCTACTGGCAGTCTTTGCACTCCTGCCGACTGGCATGAGCTGTAAAAAAACCAACACATAGAATGGCAAGCTCTACCTATACAACTGGACCTAT
The DNA here is from genome assembly GCF_002432845.1 of Sphaerochaeta sp. UBA5836. Lineage (NCBI taxonomy): Bacteria > Pseudomonadati > Spirochaetota > Spirochaetia > Spirochaetales > Sphaerochaetaceae > Sphaerochaeta > Sphaerochaeta sp. UBA5836. The sequence goes on along the minus strand of NZ_DJGW01000061.1, from coordinate 35,526 downwards.
TACACCCCCGACTCCCTGAAGAAACCGGCATTGATGTTGTCATTGACAATTTCGCCTCCAACGAAAAGATGTTTGCAAAGCATGCCCGGGCTATAGCGGAAACTCCACCGACGAAGACCAGCTGAGGCAGGCAACCGACCTGATAAACTCACAGTGGAAACCGAACCTGGTGAAATTCGACTCCGAATCCTTCGGAAAAGCATTCAGCAGGGACGAATTCGTGGTCGTACATCCGGAGAATGTATTTGCCGAGATCGGCAAGGAGAAATGGTCGACCATCGGCTTCTTCATCCCTGCCGATGGAGGCATGATGTATATCGACAACATGGTCATTCCCTCTGGCTCGAAAAACGCAGTATTTTTGGATGCATTCAGCCTTCCGCCCACGACCAATACCGGGGCATCGGCATATACGAAAACCACCCAGCCATTCTTTTCCATCGATGACTTGTCCAATTCAGACAACATCAGCGATTTAGGGCCTGATCTCGAATTGTACAACCAACTGTGGCAGACCATATGGTATCAGCACCAAAACATGCATATTTATGCATAATCAGTACATTCTGTTCTGTTTTGCTCTTGCAACGTGGTTTTACAACAGGTATTCTGAGCCAAGATGTCTTTATTGGGGAGAGAATCATCCATGAACAGCTATCAATTCCTTACAGCCCTCGCGTTTGCCCTCTACCTTGGCCTCATGTTGGCCATCGGCTTTTTCACCTTCCGCAAGACCAAGTCCACCAGTGACTACTTCCTCGGCGGTCGTTCCATCGGACCCTGGTTCACCGCTCTCAGCGCCGAAGCTTCGGACATGAGCGGCTGGCTCTTGATGGGACTTCCCGGACTTGCCTACTTCACCGGCTTGCAGGAAGCCTTTTGGACTGCGGTAGGCCTGTTGGTCGGAACATACCTGAACTGGTTCTTCGTTGCCAAGCGGATGCGCAAGTACACCATCCATGCAAAAGATTCCATCACCATCCCCGAATTCTTGGCAAACCGCTTTCATGACAAATCGAAAGTCCTGCAGACAATCAGCTCAATCATCATTCTCGTTTTCTTTGTCGTCTACACAGCCAGCGGCTTTTTGGCCTGTGCAAAACTCTTCACCTCTGTCTTTGGGATGAACTACTATGCAGCCCTCCTTCTTGGAGTGGTGGTAATCCTGGGCTATACCCTCTTGGGTGGATATCTTGCAGTTGTCGCAACCGACTTCCTCCAGGGCAGCCTGATGTTCATTGCGTTGGTGGCAACCGGACTGATTGCATTGTTCGCAACGGGCGGACCGGCACACACCTTCGCCAAGCTAGGTGAGTTCGGCCAGCACTTCATCAACCCCTTCATCACTCCTCCGGGAACATCCTACGGCTTTTTGCAGATTCTCAGCGCCCTCGCCTGGGGCTTGGGATACTTCGGCATGCCCCACATCCTGGTCCGGTTCATGTCGATTCGAAGCAACGCTGAAGTCAAAACCAGTCGCAGAATCGCCATGGTCTGGGTCACCATTGCAATGGCGGCAGCGCTTTTGGTCGGTGTCGTCGGCAAACTGTTCCTGCTTCCCCTGACGTATGACAGCCAGAGTGCAGCCGAGGCGGTGTTCATCGCCAGCATGCAGAAGATTTTCCCCACATTCATCGCTGGTTTCTTCCTCTGTGCAATCCTTGCAGCCAGCATGAGTACTGCCGACAGCCAGCTTTTGGTAGCCTCATCAGCCTTCAGCAAGGATGTCTACAAGGCCCTGCTTCGCAAGGACGCATCGGACAAGGAAACGCTTCTGGTGAGCCGTATCACTGTTATTGTCATTACCATCATCGCCATATTCCTTGCAATGGATCCCACCTCTTCCATCTTCGACGTAGTCAGCTATGCTTGGGCTGGATTCGGAGCGACCTTTGGACCTGTCATTATCGCAGCCCTCTTTTGGAGACGGGCAACCCGAAAGGGAGCCATTGCAGCTATGGTAGGCGGCGGGCTTACCGTAATTATTTGGAAACAACTATCCGGTGGTCTTTTTGACGTCTATGAACTGCTTCCCGGATTCATCCTCGCTTCCCTTCTGATGATCCTATTCAGTCTTCTGGACAAGAATCCTGATAAGGATATGCTTGCAGAGTATGATGCCTATATGGCCATCGAAGACTAACAAACCAACCGGGGAGCAATCCCCGGTTTTTTACTATTTTAGCAATTTTATCAAAACTACTTGACTCATCAATGCATCAAATTTATACTACTGAAAAATCCAGCCTTTCGGTAGGATATTTTTCTTGGAGGAGGCACACCATGATGCAGATGCAAAGCGCAACTGAATCTTCAGATCCCATGATGTGCCGTACGGCTCTCGCCTAAAAACTTCAAGGAAATTCCATGAAACAAGCAAAACATCCTCGCTGTGGCTCGGTAGTCGACCACATGTGACGCTCTTGGTCTCATCAAACCCACGAACATACGTTCGTGCATTCTTATACCAGGAGATATTTATGACTACCCATCGTTTTGAAACAATCGCCCTCCATGCAGGCCAGGAAAGACCCGACAGCGCAACCGGGGCAAGAGCCGTACCGATTTACCAGACAACCAGTTTTGTTTTTGACAACTGCGCCCATGCCGAGGCCCGCTTCAATCTTTCCGAACCCGGCAATATCTACAGCAGATTGACAAACCCCACACAGGAGGCCTTTGAGAAGCGTATTGCAGCGCTTGAAGGAGGTGTAGCGGCTCTGGCCGTTGCCAGTGGATCGGCAGCGATTACATACAGCCTGCTCAACCTTGCAAAAGCCGGTGATCACCTTGTTTCAGCCTCCACCATCTATGGAGGCACCTACAACCTGCTCTCCCACACCCTCACCGAGTGGGGCATCACCACCACATTCGTGGATGTCTCGAATCTTGATGAAGTGGAAAAAGCCATCACCGATCACACCAAGGCTCTGTTCGTAGAGACCATAGGGAACCCCAATGCGACCTTGTGCGATCTGGAAGAATTAGGGCTCATCGCACACCGACACGGCATACCGTTGGTGGTGGACAACACCTTTGCCACGCCGTATCTGGTACGTCCCATCGAACTGGGTGCCGACATCATCGTCCATTCGGCAACCAAATTCATCGGCGGCCATGGTACAAGCCTTGGGGGAGTCATCATCGACAGCGGAAATTTCGACTGGCTCTCAAGCGGCAGGTTCCCCTCGCTCACCGAGCCGAATCCCAGCTACCATGGGATCAGCTTCACCCAGGCATGCGGTCGTGCAGCCTGGATCACCAAGGCCAGGGCCGTCATCCTTCGCGATACCGGATCCTGCCTGTCGCCTTTCCACTCATTCTTGTTTCTCCAAGGCCTTGAAACCCTCGCCTTGCGAGTCGCCCGCCATGCAGAGAATACAGAAAAAGTGGTCGCCTTCCTGTCCGGCCATCCCTGTGTCGCAACAGTGAGGCATCCGTTGCTCTCGGATAATCCCTACCATGAGCTGTACAAACGCTACTTCCCCAAGGGGGGTATCAGCATCTTCACCTTCGACATCAAGGGAACCGAAGAACAAGCCAGAGCTTTCATCGACTCTCTGAGGCTTTTCAGCCTGCTTGCGAACGTTGCCGATGTGAAATCACTGGTGATTCATCCTGCGACCACGACGCACTCTCAACTTTCGGCAGAAGAGCAGGCAAGAGCGGGAATACTGGGTACAACCATCCGCCTCTCCATCGGGTGCGAGCATGCACAGGACCTTATCGACGACCTGGCCCAAGCCTTTGATGCGATAGGAGGCAAATCATGCCGGTAACCATACCCCGGGACCTGCCCGCCGCCGAAGTACTGAAGCAGGAGAACATTTTCTTCATGACCAAAGAACAGGCCATCCATCAGGACATCAGGCCGTTGCAAGTAGTCCTGCTCAACCTCATGCCGAACAAGATTCGTACGGAGCAACAGTTTCTCAGGCTGCTGGGCAATACAGCCTTGCAAGTGGAGCTGACATTCCTGACTACCGCAACGTATCAAAGCAAGCATACGCCACGTTCCTATTTGCAGACATTTTATCAGACATTCGACCAAATTCGGGATCGCTGCTTCGATGCCTTGATCATTACCGGCAGCCCGGTTGAGACCCTCGCTTTTGAAGAAGTGGCTTACTGGCAGGAACTCACAGAAATCCTCAGTTGGGCTGATGAGCGCGTGTATTCGTCTTTCTTTGTCTGTTGGGCGGCCCAAGCCGCCCTGTACCATCACTATGGCATAGGGAAAATTCTCCTGCCTAAAAAGCTTTCGGGAGTGTACAGCCACACCGTGCGTCAGAAAAACCACCCGTTGGTCCGAGGCTTCGATGACCGATTTTGGGCACCCCACTCGCGCAATACGGCCGTGGACGAGTCAAGGCTGTCCCTCGAACACGACCTTGTGGTGCTCTCCGACTCCGAGGAGGCTGGATTATACCTGGTTGTCAGTCAGGACGGGCGGAAAGTCTTTGTGACCGGCCACAGCGAATACGATGAGTTGACGTTGCACGATGAATACCAACGAGACCTTGCAGCAGGCCTCTCTTTAGAGCAGCCGTCACATTATTACCAAGGTGAAGAGGTACAGGTGCGCTGGCGGGGCCACGCACACCTTTTGTTCAGCAATTGGCTGAACTACCACGTGTACCAGAGCACGCCGTATCAGTTGGAACAGCTGAGCAAAGTCTTGCAGCACAGCTGAGTCATCTCTTCCTTCAAGACGGCTGTCTCAGCATCGCCGATAAAGCTGACATTCGCCTGTCCGACTCCTGCAGTCCAGTTGATACTGTATGCCAGAGCCAGACAGCGGATGCCTGCCTCCTTGAGCAGCGACACCTCGGTGGCCAATGTCATCCCGACCACATCACAGCCCAGCCGTCCGTACAGACGGATTTCCGCCTTCGTCTCAAGCCGGGGGCCGTTGGTGCACACATACACTCCTGCGTCCTTGATGTGTGGTGCAAGAATATTCATCCGCTCTCTCAACGAGGCGTCAAACACGTCGTCCATTGCACAGTGCCGCACCCCGCTGGCCCCCCCGTTAAAGAAGGTATGTTCCCGCGAGCCTCCGGTACAGTCTACAAAGTCTGAAACAATACCGATTTCTCCCGGGCTCAAGGCTTGGGAAATGGACCCCACTGCATAGATGCCGATCGCCTCATCGACTCCCAAGTCCTTGAGGGCTGCAACATTTGCCCGATAGTTGATCAAATGGGGCGGCAGAGAGTGGGATGAGCCGTGGCGGGGAAGAAAGACCAGTTGATCGGTGATAAACAGCTCAACCTCGCCGTACCGTGTTTGCACCATGCTTCGTTTCAGGCTGAGGCCGTCCAACGTATCGACTCCGGTTCCACCAATGATTGCTTTCATGGAAAGTTCCTCTTCACGTGCTCCGGCTCAAGGATGCCTTTGGGAGTAACCAAGGCAGTCACCAATTCGGAGGGGATGATATCAAAGGCCGGGTAGAGGGCCCCGATGGAATCCAAGGTGGTGGGAGAGCCCATGCACCGGGTGACTTCCGAAGGGGACCGCATTTCCATCGTCACATCCGCGCCGCCCTGCTTGGTCGGGTCGGGAGAGATGCTGAATGCGTAGTAGGGTACGTTGTAGTACCGTGCTGCGATTGCATTGCTCAAGGTTCCCACCTTGTTTACCACCGTCCCGTCCATGCAGAGCAGATCGACTGCGGTCATGTACATATCCACCTTCCCGGCATGAAGAAAGGAGGCACCCATACCATCGGTAATGACTTGCACCTCAATGCCCATCTCTTTGAGACTGGGGGCGGTGAGGCGGGAGCCTTGCAGATACGGCCTGGTCTCATTGGCCAGGACCCGTACGTGCTTGCCGCTTTCCTTGGCATAGGCAAGGGAGAGCAGAAAGGTATGCTCGGCAAAACAGGTGGTGAGCACCACCGAATCCTGCTTCAGCAGGGTGCTTCCCATCCTTCCCATCTGATGATACAGCCTGTCATAGCCTTCAAGCATGAGGTCCACCTGCGTCTGCACGGCATGATCAAGGGCCTCAAGGTCCGAGGCAGAATCCTTGACCGCTGCAAGCAGGCTTTGCAAGGCACGTTGCATGGTTGTATTGGTCGGCCTTGCGGCCATAAGCTGCTTCGCAGCATCCGCAAGGGTCGCAAAGCCGCCTCTCAGCTCTCCGCTTTGCATCAGTCGCGTTATCCATACCATGGTCTGCAAGGCGACTTCAAGTGGTCCTCCCCCCTGCGTCACCATCGCACGCAAGGATTCGGCGACCTGATCGACACTGCTGCAGACCTCGAATCGTTTCTCAAAGGGGAAGGCTCTTCGATCACCGATAAGAAGGTGCTTGCCTTCCAGGCGGCAGATATTCTCATGTTGGAGCAGATAGGGAAGCGTAATCATCAGTGCACCCAGAATGAAAGATGGTCGGCGACAATGGCTTTCTCGAGCTCCTTGTCGTCGGTCGGGCCAACCACCTCGATGTCCTTCTGCCCATGGGCGAGCACCTCATGACTGGGAAGGTCGAATGTTGGATTCTGCTCATCGGCTCCGGTAAGCTCAAGCAGCCTGGCTTCGGTGATGCCGAATACGAGACGACGGACATTGGTCCAGTATAGAGCTCCGGTGCACATCACACAGGGCTCTGCATTGGTGTAGAGTGTACAGGTTGCAAGAAAGGAAGGGTCGTAGAGCTTGCATGCCTTGAAGAGCAACAGGGTTTCCGCATGCATTGCAGAGCCTCCTTCCTCATAGCTGTTCTCCTGTTCAAGCAGGATGTTGCCGTCCTTGTCGGCCAGCAATGCCCCGAAGGGGTGATTCCCCTTGCGTTTCGCCTCACCTGCGATGCGAACCGTCTCATATAAAAGCCGTATGTCCTGTGCATTGGGAATACTTCGGGTAATGGCAGCCATGATCTCTGTTCTCCTCGTTGTTTGGTAACCCTAGCATGCAATGTTTTATTTGGCAATGATGTGCAAGTTCACAAAACTACAAGAATAGACCTATCTGATGATAATGTAGTACAATAAGGAATATAGTCGACGCAAGCTTGAGAAATTGAGCATTGACGTTTGACTTCAGAGAACGTACAGTATGAAGAAGTTGCTAGAGAAGCAACCACCCTACAAAAAGGAATGACTATGAATAAGAGTAATCGAACAAAGGTGGTCGTGACCCTGTTGGCCATGATCCTCATTTCTGCAAGCCTCTTCGCGATGGGTATGAAAGAGAGTGATCCGGCCGCAGTAACCGTACGCATCCTCACCACGATGAATCAGAATGGCCAGGTAACGCTGTTGGCCAGAAGCGCCGATAATCAGGATATTACGTTCCAGGCAGGATCCTATACTGATGCAAGTTATCCTATCGCCAGCCTTGTAGCAGGAGATTACATTGAAGTAGTCCTTGACAACAACAACAAGGCCATGAACATCCGCTATATCAACCCCTTGGTGGCACTGGGTGTGCTGCCCTATTCCATCAGCACTGAACGAGCAACCGAGCTTGAGAGCCTGACCGACCGTTTCAGCTACACCTACGGGTATCTGTTGATCCAGTCATTCTCCGCACAGGGGCTGTTCTTCGATGCAGGCTACTACGTAAAGGGAGCACTCGACGGGTACAAGGACTCGATGAGCGAAGTCCCCCAAGGGTACTTCACCCTCGAAGAGTTGTTTACCAATGTCAATGATTATCAGGAGAAGGTCTGGAATGCCGGTCTTGCCAAAACCGACTACGGAAAGAGCTATGCAAGCATCAGCGAAGTCTCCGCTCTCCCAAAGCCGGAGGACTTGTCCGATGCCTTCAGCTATACCTACGGCTACCTGCTCGCCCTCAACATGGCAGGTCAGGGAATCACCGTCAATGGTGACTTGTACGCCCAGGGAGCTTTGGATTATGCTTGTGACAATCAATTGTTGATGAACTATGCCGAGATGCAGGTTGCTTTTACCGAATATCAGCAGATTCTGGAAGAGGAATACCAGAAATGGATTGCTGAAATCGCCGGCACCAACCTTGCAGAAGCAGAAGCCTTCCTTGCACAGAATGCAACCAACGAGGGAGTCGTCACCACGGCCAGCGGACTGCAGTACCAGGTGCTTACCCCCGCCGCCGGTGTCAAGCCGACTCTTGCCGATACGGTGGAAGTCAATTACCAACTGCAGCTTATCGACGGCACCTTGGTCGAGAGTTCCTATGATATGGGCCAGACTGCACATTTCCCGGTAAGCGGCTTGATCGAGGGTTTCACCGAAGCATTGCTCACCATGAACACCGGCAGTGTTCTCAGAACCTGGATTCACCCCGGCCTTGGCTATGGTGAAATGGGAACTGAAACCATTCTTCCCAATTCCTTGTTGATTTTCGACATTGAGCTTGTTGGAATCGACAAATAACCATTCGTACCAGCATACTTGGCCGCAGCATCAGCATGCGGCCATTTTTATGCATGCGCTAGGCATACATGATTGGTTTGGCTATACTACCGGTGATGGACACACCGACAAAAAACCAACTGATAGATTCAATCTACAACCATCTCAAGCGCCAAATCCGCCAAGGCTTGCTGCCCAACGGCGCCAAGCTTTCCGAAAACACCCTTGCAAAAGAGTTCTCCTGCTCACGCACCCCGGTCAGGGAGGCGCTCAAGCGTCTGGAGCAGGACGGATTTGTGGTGATCATCGCCCACAGCGGAAGCTATGTCAAAGACATAACGATGGTCGATTACCAGCAATTGACCGAGGTGCGGGCGTATTTGGAAGCGCTTGCCATCCGTCTTGCTTGTGAAAACGGAGCCGACCCCGCCATTTTGGATCAGATTCTCGATCGTATGGATGCACTCAAAAACGCAGGCAAAGCCTTTGATGTACAGACATTCAGCACCCTGCACTACCAGTTCCACCTGGAGCTGGTCAAACTGGCCGGCAACAACTTGCTCACACTCACCTACAGCCGCTTGAATCTCAGTGAAGCCGCCCTGTTGTTCGCCCAGAGCATAAACGATCGAGGAATTGCGAAAACGCAGGCCGAGCACCGCCGTCTTGTCGATGCCATCAGGGCGCGGGACGAAAAAGAGGGAGAGCGTTTCATGCTCTCCCACCTCTGGCGTAAACGAGATCGGTTCAAAGCTCGGACTCAGGCAATTTGAAAATCACCTTCTTGACCGCACAGGCCCCATTGAGCACCTGTTGATGACGATAGGTCTCGCCTTTTGCAACCAACACAAATGATCCGGTAGTCAGATGTGCCACCACCAAAGGCTGCTTCTTGTCCTGCAGGCTGATCAGTTCCTCACCCTCAAGTACGACATGCAACTGCCGCTCTCCAGCGCGTTGAAGGCTGCCCTCATTGCCGGTCACATACGAGAGTACCTCATAGCCAAGGCCGTCGACGCTATGCTGTCCTGCAACATCCTCATAGGGGAGACTGCGGTCCATGATGTCGATAACCGCTTGTATATGAGGATGCAGAGGACGATACCACTCAAGGTTGTCCAAGAGGTCGATCAGCATCAAATCACCTGGCCCTTGTGGGCTTCCCACAGTTTCTCAAATTCGATGATCTGCTGTACACACCCCTCGATACCCAGCATTCCGCTGTCAAGACTCAAATCGTAGGTACGGCACATGCCCCACTTGCGGTCGCTGTAGTAGTTGTAGAAATTCGCGCGCTGCTTGTCCGCCTTCAGGCACACGTCCTCCGCCTTGTTCTGCGGTACTTCATAGACCCGGACCGCCCGTTCAACACGGTCTTTCAGTTCTGCGTGGATGAAGACGTTCAGCACATTGTCCATGTCCCTGAGTATGTAGTCGGCACAGCGGCCGACGATGACACAGGGGCCTTCTGACGCAAGGCGCTTGATGGTCTTGCTCTGGATGAGGAACAGCTGGTCGTTGAGCGGCATCTCAGTTACTCCCAACGCCCCGCTGGCCATGGGATAGTTGCCCATCACCAACGAGTAGAAGATGCTGCTGGTGGCTTTCTCATCCGCATTCGCGAACAGGGCCTCGCTCAGTCCGCTGTCGCGTGCACTGATGGCGATGAGCTCCTTGTCATAGAAGGGTATGCCAAGCTTCTCCGCCAGGGTTTTCCCTACCTGTCTGCCTCCGCTTCCGAACTGTCTGCCGATCGTAAACACTACGTTTGTACTCATATGCAGGTTCCTCCACTGCTTGTAGTATAGCACAGGGGACCTTGGTATGGGCAATGGAACTTGCAACAAGGTTGAAGTTGCCGTACGATGCCTGTAAGGGAGAAACTGCATGATTACCTTGCAAAACAATAATCTCGTAATGGAAATTTCAGAGGTGGGTGCCGAGATTCACTCACTGTACAACACACAGACGGCCGTCCAGTACGTGTATGATGGCAATCCTACCTTCTGGGCGCGTCACACCCCGCTGCTCTTTCCGGTCACCGGGCCGCTTGCAAACGGAACGATCAAGGCCAAGGGCAGCACCTATGCCATGCCGGTCAACGGCTTCGCCCGTGATGTACGCTTCACATCCATCGAGACAAAGCAGCATGAGGCTTCATTCGTCCTGTACAGTGACGATCGGACCCGGGTCTTCTATCCATTCGAGTTCAGCCTCACGGTCACTCACACCCTCTTGGACAACGGCTACACCAGCTCTGCAGTCATCAAGGCACAAGAAGATCTCTTTTGCACGTTCGGCTGGCACCCGGCATTCAGCTTGGCCATGAACGGGCCCGATGCAAAATTGCAATCGTACTATGTGGAATTTGAAACACCTGAAAGCGTCGACCGTCTCTACCCGGTCAACGGAATTTTCACCAAGCAAGCAGATTTCTTACGAGATCAGACCATTCTTGAACTAAGCAGGGAGGAGCTGGACAAGGGACCGATCGTACTCAACGGCTTGAAGAGCCGCCATGTCGGGCTGAAAAGCAAGGACGGCAACAGGGGCGTGATTGTAGACCGAGGCGAGCTTCCGACCTTGGTCATCTGGACCAAGGAGAAAGTCGAAGCCCCCTATGTCTGCGTCGAGCCGATGTACAGCTTCCAGGATGCAGGCAGAAATCCCGAACTTTCCGAGATGGAAGGCATGCTGCACCTCAAGGCGGGAGAGAGTAGAACATTTTCCAATACGTTTACCGTATTCTAACCTTCATAGGTTGCCACAACCCGGGCAGGTGAGCCGTCAGCATGCACAAATGAGAGCGGCAGGGCGGTCAGCTGCACGGTTTTGTGGAGTATCTGCTCCAAGTTTGCCAAATTCTCAAGTATCAAGGCATTACGGCCAAGGATGGCATGATGAATGGGCAGCGAGAGGTCTCCGGGCCTGTCACAATTCGCTGCGTCAAAGCCGAACATCCTAATCCCCCGTTCCAGAAGATAGGTTGTCGTCCCGCCTGTCAGATAGGCATTGCCTCTTGTATAGAAAAGAATGGCATCACAGTCAGGTTCGACAGACGACACCATCTCGATGGTGATATCACCTCCCATGGAACAGTCCAGCACACAGGCAGTGGCAAAAAAGCGTGAAACAGGAATTTCATCCAAATACATACCGTTGGGCAACACATGGGCGGGACTGTCCATATGGGTTGCTGAATGCGAACCGAATTGCAGGTGTGTCAGCCGCCAGCCCTCTTTTTCCATGGTATGGAACGGTGAAATCACAACCGTAGGATCGCCGTCATACCCGATTTGGCCGTTCTCAAGCGGCTTGGAAAGATCGAGATGACAACGCTTTGCCTGCGATTTTTTTTGGGCGTACAGACTATGACTGAAGGCTTTGCGCGCCGTCTCATGAACTATCCGGGCGAAGTCCCCGCTCCCCTCTCCAAACTTCTTCAAAGGGGCTTGCAATCGATAGACCAAATCATTGGCGGCATCGACGGCAAGGCTTTGCAACTCACCAACCGTCGACCGATACAGGATGTATTGCTCAACCTTTTCACAGGCCGCCTCAATGAGATGCAGGGCTTTTTGTTTCTCACGTTCCCGTTCTGGCAGCTCGACAGCCAAGTCTTCCATGCAAAAGACACCCTCGATCAAGGGATCGATGTCCCTCACCGGTGCCAAATCGATAAGGAGATGGGCGCCTGCTACCTGATCCTTTGTCAAGGTATACTCCATACCCTTGGTTGCACTGATTACAACATGGCAAAGAGATAGATAGGAGAAGCGCTGCTCATAGGGTACAGCCACAACCTTGGGAGGAACAATATAGTCAGCCTTCTGCTCATCACGAATAGTCATGTAGACAACAAACCCGTGTTGGACCAAATGGGAGGCGACCGAGCGTGCAAGGGCGCTGCTTCCTATGACAAGAACCGGCTGGCTCTCATGGCCTGCTATCAGGGAGAGAACGCCTTCGGCTATGCTCTGGTCCACTACCTGCAGGTCAAACCGTGTCTGGACCTGCTTTGCAACGGTGACCACCTCCCGTACCACATACGAAAGCAGGCTCGATGCACACCCTGCCGACAGAGATCGTTCATACGCTTGCTGCAGCTGGCTGATGATTTGGTCTTCGCCGAAGAGCGGACTCTCCAGCCCGCAGGCGAGGGAGAAGCAATGCATAAGAAGCGCATCGGTTGAGATGCTGTAGGTCTCATGCATCCAGGCAAGAGGCGGCAGCGAAAGACTGCACAGCAACGGTTCAATGGTTTCGCTCTTCGGCTGTTCGCACCACAGTTCAATGCGGTCGCAGGTGGCCAACAACAGAACGGACTTGCCCTGCGTCTGCTTCTTGATTTTTACACACGCTTCGCGAAGCCTGCTTTCCTCAAAGCTGAACTGTTCTTGTACATCAGGACCGAGGTGGTCGAATCGCAGGCCGACAATGGTGAGGGGAATCACGGCAGGCCTCCTTGGGTGCGCTCATAGTGAAACAGGTATTGCTGGGCCAACGCTGCATAGGGAGCGAAATAGGATGCATCACGACCTGGATAGTGCTTCTTCATCACCTTGAGCATCCAGGTATCGAGGGGGAAAGCCTGCTGGCGATGATAGGCAAACGCCAAAACACAGGAGGCCACCTTCGCCCCTACTCCCCGTATGGTTTGCAAGGCTCTCAATGCCTCGTCGTCGTTCAGGCCGGGAATGCCGGAAAGCACTTCATGGTTCTGGATGGCATCCAGCAGGTAAGGGGCGCGAAAGCCCATGCCCAGGCTCCTCAAATCCCTCTCGCTGATACCCAGCAGTTCTTGAGGACGGGGAAACGCATACCAAGATCCTTCAACATGGCTTCCCAGCTCCTTGGACAGCCGTTCGTACATGCTTCGGATGCGCTTGATGTTGTTGTTCTGGCTGAGCAGAAAAGCCATCAGGACCTCCCATGGATCCTGATTGAGGATATGCAAACCCTTGCATGTCTTGATCGCCCGAGCAAGATGAACATCGAGGGAAGCCAGATATGCCTCGGCCTTTCCGTACTCCCAGCCCATGTCAAAATAATGGCGCAGCGCTGCATGCTTCTCCAGCATGGAATCAAAGCTCTCTTCGGAAAAGCTGACCAGATTCTTGTCGACAACCGCCTCATAGACACCATTCTGCTTCACCCAAGCAAACGTCTGTCCTGAGAATAGGGTTGAATCCAGATGAATGGGCGTGTTCATGTGGCTACTGTAGCAAAGCGCTGAAGCTATTGCAAGCAAAGTGTACCTGTACAAAGAAGAGAGGACGCATGAATGAATTGCATTGAACATATCCGTTACAACCATCTGGTGCATCAGCGTGGGGAATTGCTGCATCTCTTCGATCTAGGGCAGCTCAAGCTCATAGGCGGCATAGCAGCCTGCTTACCGTTACAGGATTTCTCGCTGCTCTACCCTTTCAGCTTTGCCGATCTTCACCTGGTCGACCACCCGCAGCTTGCCGGGCAGTACTCATCGCTGCAACAGATTGAGCAATGCAGGGTCCTGGATGCAGCCATCGAACTGGCAAAGGAAGGAGAAGCCAAGGCCATGGTTGCTGTATCGTATCAAAACGGGATGGTCTGCTTGTTGGGGATGGGAAAGCAGGAGCAAACATTGATCGAACGCTCCAAGGAGTATCTGGCAAGTCCCTTGCTCGCCACCATGGTCGACCGGACGCTCGAACCTGATTTATACCAAACACTCCAACAGGCGACCAAGGCCTTGGATCTTGAGCAAAGAGAGACTGAACAGTGCACCATTTGCACCACATCCTGCAGTGAAGAGTTCTTCATTGAACATGTTTTGAGCTTTCCTCTTCATGCAGAGTTCACGCTCTCATGGGGTCCGACCAAGGACCGCTACGGCCGTTTGCTTCCTACCTACCTTTGCGAGGCGACTGTGAACTCACCTCGATGAAGCCGTTGAACAGAATGGAAAAGTTGCCGTTTTGGCTCGGCAGGGAGAGATTTTGGGACTTGGTGTTGATGAGCATGACCGGTGCATACATGACGAGTGCCTGTTCAAGGCGGGCTGCCTTGAGCACCTCTTTTGCAACATCCGACCTGAGCGAGGGAGTGTGGGGATACATGGCAGCCTCAACCACGACCCACCACAGTGCCTCACCCTTCTTGATGGCTTTCAACTGGGGAAAGCGGGTTTGGCTTTTACTGCGGAAGATGATCTTGAATTGTCGCGACTCCAAGACCTGCTCAACATGGGCGACCCCCATCATGTGGAGCGCTTGGTCGCTCAAGAGACGATAGGAGGCAGCCGTTCGGGCTGCTTGGATATTTGGGTATCTGAACAGCTCTCTCATACCCTAGTATACCATGAATATGCCGTTTCTCAAGCCTCGCTGAACAACCAGGTCGAAAGATAGCGCTCTCCGGTATCCGGCAGCATGACCACGATGGTTTTTCCTGCCCACTCGGGCTTCTCTGCATACGAGAGGGCTGCATGCAGGGCCGCACCGCTCGAAATACCAACCAGCAGACCATCAAGTTTGGCCGCCTGCCTTGCTGCATCTCCGGCCCTTGCATCCTCGACGGTGCAAATTTCATCAACAACCGAACGGTCGAGCGTAGCGGGTACAAATCCTGCTCCGATACCCTGTATCTTATGGGGTCCGCCGTAGCCTTCACTGAGCACGGGGCTGGTCGCAGGCTCCACCGCCACAATCTTGACTGAGGGATTCTTCTCCTTGAGATAGCGGCCTACTCCGGTGATGGTCCCACCAGTGCCCACCCCTGCTACAAAGAGGTCCACCTGCTGTCCGCTGTCCTCCCAAATTTCAGGCCCGGTTGTTGCATAGTGAATGCCCGGGTTGTCAGGATTCTCAAATTGGGACGGAATGAATGAATTGGGGGTGTGTCGGGCGATTTCCTCGGCCTTGGCAATGGCACCCTTCATGCCGAGCGATCCGTCGGTGAGCACCAACTCGGCTCCGAGGGCGCTGAGCAGCTTCCTGCGCTCGATGCTCATTGTCTCAGGCATGGTAATGACAAGACGATAGCCTTTCACAGCGGCGATATAGGCAAGACCGACGCCGGTATTCCCGCTGGTCGGTTCAATGATGACCGACCCGTTCTTCAACTGTCCTCGCTTTTCCGCACCTTCAATCATCGCCAGGGCGATTCGGTCCTTCACACTGGACAGGGGGTTGAAGCTCTCCATTTTCACCAAAATGTCAGCCTTGGTTGTGTTGAGCCTATTGAGTCGAATCAAAGGGGTTTTCCCGATTTTCTCGGTGATGTTCTGGTATATGTGTGCACTCATGGCAAGCAGCCTCCTCCCGGTATGGGTCTATATCCTATTTAATCTGTAGATATAATAGTAATTATAGGAAGCTCCTTCGTCAAGCCCCCTCTTCTAGATGACATAGGTGAACCATTGTGCCTTGGTAACCTCACAAAGCGACAAACCTTCAAAGACTTTTTTCACCTCTTGGTCGAGTTTCTGATAAAAATGCAGACGAATCACTCGTTCGATGGCATTCTCTTCACTTCCTGGAGGCTCCTCAAAGGCAATGTTGCCTTCAAGCAAGTCCAGGACATCATAGATCATGATTTCCTCGGAGCTGAGCCCAAGCATATAGCCGCCTCCAGACCCTTTCACCGAGGTGAGAAAACCACCCCGGGTAAGCAGCAATGCCACCTGTTGCAGATATTTCTCACTGAGATCCTGACGCTTGGCAACCACGGTAAGGGCGATAGGCCCTTCGTTGGCATGTTCGGCGATATCGACAAGCAATCTCAGGCCGTAACGCCCGCGCGTTGAAATTTTCATATACCGCCTCCCGCCTCACTCTCCACCAAATGAGATGCCAACTCCTGGATGGTTACCTGGCTGGAAAAATCCACTACGGCGCTCTGCAACAGTGACCAGATCTGATGGGTCTTGCAGGCATCGGTACGAGTGCAGTTTTTGCAGGGAGCCGGCTCGAAATCACCTTCGCTGGCGGCAAGCACCTCTTTGCAGGTGATATCGGCCTTGGCAAGACGGTATCCACCCTGCACTCCCCGTTCAGCCTGCACAAGGCCTGCACGACGAAGCGGAATCATCAGCTGCTCCAGATATCCGCTGCTGATGCCGGTGGCTTCACTGATACTGCGAATACTGCAGTTCTCCCTGCACGTGGCCAGATAGACCATGGTTTGGAGGGAGTACCTTCCTTTTGTCGATAATTTCATATCTAGAAGGTATCAGTACCATAGAAGCACGTCAAGCAGTCAATCATCCATCCAATGTTCCTCCAAAGCAAAACTTGTGATACAATCAATACCCAATCGGGCGGTTGCCATGTTCAATTCATCATATATCACAAGGATTCCTTATGAATTTACTTCTTCTTGTGCTGCTGCATATCATCGGTGCCCTTGGTGGTTTGTTGTTGAGAAAACTGAAGCTGCCCGCGGGGGCTCTTGTCGGCGCCATGCTTGCAGTCATGAGCATCAATAGTTTCACACCGGTGTTTCCAGCCTATCCCCATGAGCTGAGAGTACTTGTGCAGATTGCCTCGGGTCTGGTCATCGGAACCAGGTTTTCCCGCTCCGATGTACAATCACTGAAAACCATGGCCCTGCCGGTCATCGTGTTGGTTACGGTTCTTTTGGCCACCAATTTGGTTTTTGCCTTTCTGATGGAGCATTCCACCTCGCTGAGCTTCATGACTTCCTTTTTCGCCTGCGCCCCAGGAGGAGTGTCCGACCTCGCCCTTGTTGCCTCAGATTTCGGTGCTGTCATGGAACATGTAGCCTTGCTGCAACTCTTCAGACTCACCTTGGTGATCATTGTATTTCCTCCAATGATCAGGTCGATGCTGAAAATCAAGCAGCCTGGTGAAGCACTCCAACAAGCAGAAAACCGAAGAGAGAACAGAAAAAACAGGATGTTGCACTACATCCCGACCTTTCTCTGCGCCCTCTCTGGAGGGCTGCTTTTCTACCTGCTCAACATTCCTGCAGGAGCAATCCTGGGTGCCATCATCGCTGTTGCCATACTGAACATTGCCAAACAGAGTGCTGCCTACCCAGCCAGTGTCAAAGTACTGGTACAGATCTTTGCCGGCACCTACATCGGCAGCAAAATCACAGCCCAAACCTTTCTGGAGATCGACATCCTGTTCGCCCCCGCTCTCATCCTAACCGTCGAACTCTTTGTCATGGCATTCCTTACCGCCTACATCCTTCACAAGGCATGCAAAATGGACTGGGCAACAGCCCTCTTCTCATCCACTCCGGGAGGCATTCAGGAAATGGGCCTCATCAGCGATGAGTTGGGACTACAAACCCCCAAGATAGTCCTGATGCACACCTTCCGCATCCTGGCTGTCCTGGGGGTCCTTCCGGTCCTTGCCGGCCTGTTCGGCTGAGGTCAGGCTGGATTATACAGATTCGAAGTCGGGAACCGAGGTTCGCTGGTCACATTCAGCACGAGCTTGCGCAGTCCTGAGGAGTCGCCGGAGGATGGTATGTGCGTCATATGAACCTCGCAGCCGTTGAGGGCGGGAAGCACTGCCGAGGCACGCTTGGCCTCGTTGCTGATTGCACAGCTCATCGCCAGGCAGATGAGCACCTCATCGAGATTCAGGCTCACCCCCCTGCCCTTCAGTACATCACGCTTCATGGCGGTCACCGACTGCACAATGGCTGGAGAGATGAGATCCACTTCATGATCGATATTTGCCAGCACCTTTACGGCATTCAGAATCAAGGCTGAGGATGCATGCAGGAACGGAGAGTTGCACCCCGTAACAATCCGCCCGTCAGGCAGTTCGATGGCGGCAGCGCAGACTATGCCGTTGAGGCCTTTCCCCTTGGCAATACCGGCCTCAAGGGCTTTCTGTGCGGCAGGGACAACCGAACGGTCGTTGATGGAGAGCTTGGCGCCTTCCATGATCGACCGGCTTCGTTCCACAGTCTCCTTGCTTCCGATGCCTTGCACATATTCACACGCAGAGCGGTAGTAGCGTCGGATGATCTCCTGCTGGCCCGCCTTGCGGACCACCGCATCGTTGATGATCCCGAATCCGCAGCGGTTGACACCCATATCGGTCGGGCTCTTGTACAGGCAATCGGTTCCAGTGATTTTCTCAAGTATCCTGTTGAGCAGGGGATAGGCTTCCAAGTCACGGGAGTAGTTTACCGTGATGGTCCCATATGCACTGGCATGAAAATGATCGATGAGGTTCTTGTCCCCAAGATCGGCGGTTGCACTCTCGTAGGCGATATTGACAGGGTGGTCGATCGGCAGGTTCCAAATCGGGAATGTCTCAAACTTCGAATACCCGCTGCGTCTGCCCTCCTTGTAGTCATGATACATTTGTGAAAGGCAGGTTCCCAGTTTGCCCGATCCCGGGCCCGGTCCGGTGACGATGACCACCGGATGATCCGTCTCAATATAGGGATTGGCCCCATATCCTTCGTCACTGACTATCAGGTCGACATCGTTGGGGTAGCCGCGGGTAGCCTTATGGGTGTATACACACAGGCCGCGCTGCTCGAGGATGTTCTTGAAGTGAACCGCCCCGGGCTCCTCGTCAAATCGGGTGATGACCACACGGGTGACGGTCAACCCCCATTTGGAAAAGTCATCAATCATCTTAAACACATCGGTGTCATACGTGATGCCGAAATCACTACGCATCTTCCGACGCTCGATATCACCGCTGTGAATGCAGATAATGACATCAATCTGGTCTTTCAAAGACTGAAACACCCGCATCTTCACATTCGGATCAAAGCCCGGGAGCACCCGGGCTGCATGGTAATCGAAGAGCAGCTTTCCCCCACATTCGAGATAGAGCTTTCCGTCGCTCTGTTTCACCCGTTCAAGGATGAAATGCCTTTGCTCGGAAAGGTACTTCTCGTTGTCAAACCCAATTTCCATGCTTTGCACCCCTAAAATATGACTTGCTCTGCAATTGCATCCGCAGTCTTCTGATCAAACAACGCTGCAATGATAGCCAGGGAGAAGTGCATCGCACTGCCGGCGGCCTGGGCTGTAATCAGCCTGCCATCGGTGATCACCCGCTCATTCTCCAGTTTCAAACCAGGACAATACTCTTCGGTGGATGGATAGCCGGTAACCCGCTTTCCTTCTAGCAGGCCGGTCTTGCCCAGCACAACAGCAGGAGCTGCACAAATTGCTGCCACTACACCTGTTTGCGCAGTCTTGATCACCGCTTCCAGAACGCTGAACGATGATGCAAGATTTTGAGAACCCTTTCCGCCTCCGGGCAGCACCACGCAGTCGAACGAGTCATCCATGCATTCACTGAGCAGCCGGTCGCAACCGACAACCAAACCGTGCGAGCCTTTGACCATCATATCATCAAGTCCGGCCACCACCACCTTCGCCCCGCTTCTGCGAAGCAGGTCGATGGGAGTGATTGCTTCCACTTCCTCAAAGCCTTCAGCGAGAATCACCAAAACAGAAGGAACCATACAACCTCCCCGTGCTACAGCGGTTGAACACTACCGCCTTCGAGTCGAGCCTTGCGAAGCAATTCGCAAGCATGTAGCAATATTCTCTGGGTTTCGTCCCATCCGATGCAGGCATCGGTAACGGAAACCCCGTACTTGAGCTGGGTCAAGTCATCTGGAATCTTTTGGCAGCCGCTCAGAAGGTTGCTCTCCAGCATGAAACCGCGAATCGCCTTCTCGCCCCAGCATACCTGGTCGATGATCGAGCGCAACACCCTTTTCTGCCTCTCATAGTTCTTGCGGGAGTTGGCGTGACTGCAATCAATGATGATGGCCGGCACAAGCCCCTCCTTCTGGAGAAGCAGGCGGGCGCTCTCCACATCATCCTCGTAGTAGTTGGGGCTCTGATCCCCTCCCCGAAGAATCAGGTGGCAGCAATCGTTGCCGGTCGTGCGGAAAATTGCACTCGCCCCCTTCCCGTCCATACCGATGAACGACGCAGGTTGATAGGCACTCTTTATTGCATTGACTGCGCTCACCAAATCCCCGCTGGTGCTGTTCTTGAAACCCACTGCGACGCTCAAGCCGCTGGCAAGATTACGATGAATCTGGCTTTCGGAGGTTCTTGCCCCGATACTGGACCAACTGATCAGCTCATCTATGTACTGGGGGATGATGGGATCAAGCACTTCACAACCGACAGGAAGCCCGATCTTTGCAATTTCAAGGAGCAAGGACCTTGCCAAGGCGATACCCCCGCCGATATCGTAGCTTCCATCCATCTTTGGATCAAGGATAAGTCCTTTCCAGCCGCCGACCGTCCTGGGCTTCTCGAAATACGTGCGCATCACCACAAACATCTCATCCTCGATCTCGAAGGAGAGTGCCTTCAGTTTTCTTGCATACTCAAGGGCTGCAACAGGGTCATGCAGAGAACAGGGACCCACGATTGCCAACAATCGCCGGTCCCTCCCTTGGATGATATCATTTACCGTCTGTCGACTCCGGTGTATGGAATCGCTGGTTGCCTCATCCACCGGAAACTGGGTGTACAGTTCATCCGGGGTGGCAAGAGCCTCCACCTTTCGAATCCTGATGTCTACGTTTGCCATGGTTTATCCTTTCAGAAGATATACCACACCAACGGGCCAAGACTCAAGTCTGTTGTTTCTCCTTCGAACCATCATCCTTGATTCTTGAGTAAAGGAACCGCTTGATCTTCTGCGTGGGCGTTCGCTGGAACGGCTCCTCCTGCAGCTCGACAGCACTGATCCTGCTGAAGGCGCTGAGCTCCTTGTTCACTTCCTCACGAAGCTTTGCCACATATTTGAGCGCCTCGGCCTTTGCGTCATTGACGTTGACCGCCATTTTTTGGGCGAACATGTCAAAGTCGATCTTCACCAGGGCGATCAGGCCCCCATCCTCGGGAACGACCAATGACTCGGTGACAAAACTCTGGTTGTTGATGACCGCCTCAATAAGCTCGGGATAGATGTTCTCACCGCCGCTGCCAAGAATCATCGTCTTGGTTCTTCCCATGATGGAGAGTCTGCCGTGCTTGTCCAGATGCCCCAAATCACCGGTCCTGAAATACCCGTCGCTGGTAAAGACCTCGGCATTGAGGGCGGGGTTGTCATAATAGCCCTGCATGACATTGGGGCCCTTGACCAGAATTTCTCCTACCTTGGTGACCGGATCGGGATTCTCAAGCTTGACATCCACGTGTTCGACTACTTTCCCGATGGTTCCGACAAAATGCTTCTTCGGCAGTCCGCCGGCGATCAGGGGAGCGGTCTCGGTCAGACCATACCCGATGGCATAAGGGAACTTTGCATCACTGAGAAACTGTTCCACTTCACGGTCCAACGGGGCTCCCCCTATACCAAAAAACTTGAGCCTTCCGCCGAAGGTCATCTTGAGCTTTCGCCCGATGACTCGGCAGATGAAGCGGCGGACAACGGGGTATTTCAGCCATTTTTGGAGGTTCTTGTTATCCCTGAGTACAGGAAGCACCGAACTGCGGTACACCTTCTCCATGAGCAGGGGAACAGTCATGACAATCCTGGGCCTGACCTCCTTGAGGGCGGGAAGCAGGATGGATGTAGCCGGAGCCTTGCCTAGGTACACAATCTCACAGCCGCACATCAACTCCAGGATCTGGCCGGTGGTGAATTCATACACATGGCTGATGGGGAGTATGGAAAGCACCTTGTCGCCGGGCTTCAGGTTCACATACACGTCGGTGGAGACGTCGGCATTCCATACCAGATTCTTGTGGGTGAGCATGACGCCCTTGCTGTTCCCCGTTGTCCCGCTGGTATAGATCAAGGATGCAAGGTCCTCTTCCCTGGCAAGAGAGGCCCGCCTGAGCTCCTCGGCCTTCTTGTCCAGTTTGCGTCTCCTGATATCCCGCCCGGGAGCCGCAGCGAACTGCTGCCTGTCGACCAGCTGGCTGCTGATGGGATCGGGTATGTGGAAGAGGTCTTCCATTCGCACCAACAGCGACGGATTGTCCTTCACGAAGGGAATCACTTTCTCAAAATGTTTTGCATTGACAACGATTCCCTTTGCCTTGGAGTGGGCCAGGATCTGGCAGGCTTCCTTTCCAGAAAAATCGGGAAGAATAGGCACCGCGGTACATCCGATGCTGGTGATACCGAAATATGCGATAAGCCAGGTAGGACAACTCTCGCCCATGATGGCGATGCGGTCGCCTCTGACATACCCATGCTCGAGCAAAAAGACGCCGATGGCATCCTTCATGGTTTTCAGCCCGGCATAGGTCACCTCACTATCGTCATCCCCATAGGTGCGAAGCGCAATGCGCTTGGCATTCCTGCTGACCGTGCATTCAACCACCGACTCCATTGTGTATTCGGTGACAGTCTTCATGGTCAGGCCATCTTCTCGTTTCAGCTTGCGAATCTTACGATACGACCATACGATTTGTTTTTCTTTTTTCTTCTTCTTTTTCATAGCGCCTCCGGCTGTGGACCATACCATTGGTTTTTATGGCACACCGTGAACGGGGTTTGGATAGTCCGGCGTGCTGCTTTCTCCAAGAGGGCGGGATCATTGTTAACATCTGATAAATGGATGAAATAAATGTGGTTGCCGGCAAACCCGCTATCCTTAAGGAAAAGCAGGGCTTGCTCGTTTGATAGATGGCCGTGCGAACCATCGATGCGTTGTTTCAAATAGAGCGGATACGGTCCGGTTTCCAACATCCGCTTGTCATAATTTGCTTCCAAAAAGAGGATGTTTGCATCCTTTGCAAGTTGTTTATGCTCGACGGTGGTAAGACCGGTATCGGTAAGAACCATCAGATTCTGGTCCTCATAGGTGATGAACCATCCAACCGAACCGGCACTGTCATGGCTTGTTGCAAAACAGAACAGGCTGAAAGGTCCGATTTCGACCACCTCAAACGGCTCGACCGGGAAAACCTGCTGAAGAGGGATGCCGAGCTTTGCAAATTGGTCGGGCTGCTCGAGCATCGAGCGAGAGCTGATGTATGCCCCTGCAGGTTGCCTGCGGCACAAGATTCCAACTCCTTTTGCATGGTCAGGGTGCAAATGGGTTACAAACACAGCCTGGACGGTTTCCAAGCCGATGCAAAATCGCTCAAGCCTGCGCTTCAGCTCAACCACACTGTAGCCTTGATCGATGAGAAAGGAGACGGTCCCATCGGAAAACACATAACTATTTCCACTGGAGCCACTGCCTAGAACAGCGTATTGCAACATCACCGCGCTCCCCAGTCGGTTATCACAGCAAGGTCGTAGCCGACATGGACACGGCCGCCGGACCGAAGGATGGGTGTCTTCAACAACGCTGGATGCTCAATTAGTTCCTCTTGAGCATCGAAATCACGATATTGGTAGCCTTGCTTGCTATAATAAGCGCTCTCACTGTCGACCAGTGAGAGCGGAACGTGGGCGGTAAAAAGCGATTTCCATTCACCTGCTGAGAGCTCCCGCTCAGCCAAGTCTACAAATTGGAACGCGATGGTGCGCTCCTTGCAGGCACGTAAGGCCTTTGCTGTCTCCTTGCACTTCTTGGTGCCGATGATCTGAATCATTGCATCCCCTGACTTCCGATGTATTATATTTATAGTATAGGAGTCAAGGGAAAAATGCAAGAAAGCTGACAGCTGCCAAGAACGTGTCATTCAGCTGACGAACAGCTCCTTAATCTCGTTTTGATACAGCTTCTGGATTTCAAAGCGCTTGAGCTCTTGCTTGGCGCTCAGCTCCTTGCCTACTTCAAAACTCTTGGCAAGCAGGTGAAACCGTACAATGTGCTCAAAGCTCTTGAAACCATGCCTGCTGTTCACAATCTCGCCCACCGTCTTCTCGATGAGTTCCTTTACTTCCTTCATGGAGGCTAGTTTATCTGCAAGGTAGGGAATCTGCTTCTCGGTCAGATACTCCTCGATCCGCTTCTTGTTGAGGACGATCAAGGCACCCAAATACTTTTGGTCCTGCCCAAGAACTACAGCACTTTCGATGAATTCGCTCTCACAGAGCTTCGCTTCAATGGGAACCGGCTCAAGATTCTCGCCGCCGCTGAGGACAATGGTATCCTTTGCACGCCCGCAGATGGCGAACTCACCGTTGTGAGTCCACATGCCAAGATCGCCGGTATCGAGCCAACCATCCTTGGAGAGGACGCGGTCGGTGAGATCCTGACGCTTGTAGTAGCCCTTCATCACCTGCGGTCCCCTTATCATGACGACACCCTTCTGACCGGGCTTCACCTCGTTTCCCTCTTCATCGACGATACGCACCTCGGTTCCTTCCAACGCGGTGATGGTTCTCTTCACCCCATGGGCGAGCGGCCTTATTGCAACAACCGGGGCGCTTTCAGTCAAACCATACCCGTCGAGCAACTTGATGCCGATCGAAGCAAAGAAGAGGTCCACCCCCTCGCTGAGTGAGCCGCCGCCGCTCACCCCGGCAATAAAGTTCCTGCCGAGTTTCTGCTTGACCTTGGAGAACACCAGCTTGTCGCCCAACTTATAGAGCGGATACAGCAGGATCGTCGGTAAAAATGAACGAAGTATGTCGAACAATCGATTGTGTTTTTGGAAGGTGGCCACCTCACCAAGGAGCAGGTCCTTATTGCGGCTGTACAGTCTTGCTACCTGTACAAAGAAGGCAAACAGGCCTTTGGCAACCGGACTCTTATTCTTCATGCTGGCAAATACCCCCGCCTTCACCGCCTCCCAAATCCTGGGAACAGAGCCCATCCACTGGGGGTTCACCGCAACAAGGTCGGCAAGCAATACCGAGCCAAGCGGTTTTGAATAAGCAATGGTGGAAGCGTTGCTGATGATCACATACTGCAGGATGCGCTCGAAAGAGTGCCAAACGGGGAGCACGCTGAGCCATCTTTGGCCGGGAGCCAACTGTTTGATCAACTTGGGAACCGCCTCCAGCTGGTAGGCAAAGTTCTTATGGGTGAGAATGACACCTTTCGGATCGCCGGTGGTGCCGCTGGTGAAAATGATGGTGGCCGTCTCATCGGCGGTTCCCTTGCGGCGTTCTTCTTCGATGTATTGGGTGATGTTGCGGTCATTGAGAAGTTCACGCCCCTCCTGGATCAAGCTGCGATAGAGCAGGATCTCAACACCCTGGGGCACGACGATATCCTCAGCCATCTCCCCGCTGAACTCCTGGTCCATCACAATCAGATGCTTGAGATCAGGCAGCTTATCCAAAAGATTCACAATTTTACGAAGCTGGACGGCATTTTCCACAAAGCAAAATCGAGCCTCGGTAACACTGAGAATGAAGCTGATTTCATACGGCATCGCATCGCGGCCTCTGGGGACATCAGCTGCCCCGAGGGTGAGAATTGCCAGATCGCTGGCAAGCCATTCGCTGCGGTTGTCGCTGATCAAACCAATGAGGTCGCCCCGTTTCACTCCCCGCTTGGCGAGGGAGGCTGCAAGACTGTTCACCTCACTGGAGAGCTCGGAATAGGATACCGAAGTAAAAACACCATGCTTATCCTTGCTCATCTGCACGGCATAGGCAGGGTACTGATTTACGATGTGGGCAAATGTCTGAGGTATGGTCTTATACATGCAAGGCCTCCGTGTTGTATTCTATCTATTATATATACACTATTTCATTTTTTGTCAATCTGTCAAATACAAGCACAATTTCTATGTATATCATGTATTATCAAGGCCGATGCACCGCAATACAAACAACAGGGTTTCACCGGTTGCATCTTGATGAATATTGACTATCCCAAGGCAAAGCAACCATAATGGCGTAATTACAAGAAGGAGTTTCGACCCATGAAAGAACGTATTTCAGCATTGCTCAAGAGAACACCATCTACAGAGATAGTCACAGCCGAAGGTTGGGTGAGAACCAAGCGTGACAGCAAGAATGTATGCTTCCTTGAGGTGAATGACGGTTCGTGCCTGAAGGGTCTGCAAATAGTCATCGACAAAGACAAGCTCGCAGATCAGAGCATCCTGGCAGGTATCACCACCGGCTGTTCGGTTATCTGCAGAGGCCCGATAGTGGAAAGTGCCGGCGGAGACCAAGCTGTCGAGATGGCCTGTAGTGACATCACCTTGGTCGGAGAATGCCCGGTGGATACGTATCCTTTGCAGAAGAAACGCCACACCATCGAGTACCTGAGGGAAATCTCCCACCTCAGGGCAAGGACGAACATGTTCGGAGCGGTGGCACGGGTGCGAAACACGCTCAGCTATGCCGTCCATCAGTTTTTCCAGGAACGCGGGTTCGCTTATGTAAACACCCCGATCATCAGCGCCAGCGATGCAGAAGGCGCCGGCGAACAATTTTTGGTGACCACCTTGGACCTGAACAACGTTCCGAGGACGGAGGATGGGGCGGTCGACTACTCCAAGGATTTCTTCGGTCGTGAAGCCTTTCTCACGGTGAGCGGGCAGCTTGAAGGCGAGACATATGCCATGGCCTTGAAGAACATCTACACCTTCGGGCCCACGTTCCGAGCCGAGAATTCCAACACCAAACGCCATCTTGCAGAATTCTGGATGGTTGAACCGGAAATGGCCTTCTGTGAACTCGACGGCAACATGGAACTTGCCGAGGCCTTTTTGAAATATCTCTTCAAGACAGTACTGGAGAAATGCCCTGAGGATATGGCCTTCTTCAGCAAGTTTGTGGAAGCGGGCATGGAGCAGACCCTGCGTCAAATCGTGGAGACTCCCTTTGCCCACATGACATACACCGAAGCGGTGAAAGAGCTGGAGAAGCACAATTCCGGGTTTGAATTCCCGGTGGCTTGGGGCAACGATTTGCAGAGCGAGCACGAGAAGTTCCTGACAGAGGTGGTGTGCAAGCGCCCGGTCATCGTCACCGACTATCCGAAAGAAATCAAGGCTTTCTATATGAGGCTCAACGATGACGGAAAAACGGTCCGCGGCATGGACGTCCTGGTCCCCCGCCTGGGAGAAATCATCGGAGGCAGCGAACGAGAATCGAATCTGGACACCCTCATCGAGCGGATGCAGCAACTCAAGCTCGATCCCAAGGATTACTGGTGGTACCTCGATTTGAGGCGATTCGGCTCCGTACCCCATGCCGGCTTCGGTTTGGGATTCGAGCGTGCTGTGCAGTACATTACCGGTATGGGAAACATCCGTGATGTCATCCCCTACCCCAGAGCCCCTAAACTCGCAGACTTCTAGAGCTGCAGCGGTGGAATACTCCACCGCTTTTTTATTGCACACACACCTGCTTGAGCATGGCCCATACCACCAATTGGCTGGTGGTATGGACTCCACTTTTCAAGAACAAATGTTTCTTATGAGCTATGACAGTCGACCGTTTGATCCCAAGACTGCCGGCGATGGAATTCATATCCTGACCGCTGAGCATAAGGGCGAGAACCTGTTGCTCCCGTCTGGTCAGCAGGACGGAATGCTCCTGGACACACGCCGGTTCCCTGGTGTCGGTCACAAGAAGCAGGGCTTGTTGAAGGGAAGCAATGGAACAGGAAAGACTTTTGGTTCGGCATCGCTCATCGTCAAGGAGGCTGAACATTCCAATGAGTGCCGGGGGACAGAACAGCAGCAGGGAAGGACAGCAAAGGTGTTGTTTCAAATGAAGGGCCGACGGCAGGTCGCGTGCAAAGCATATCACCGGCTGTGCATATTCGGTCTTTCTTTCTGTCTCGAGCTTGTGGCATTCCAGCTCAAGAAACGAGAACGGGGATAAGCGGCAAAGCAGTTGCTCGCGCTCCAGACTCGTATGATAGAGAAGCAGGGCTGTTCGTTTCATCACCCTTGAAGAACAGACGATGCCCCTATTGCTTCAGCATTGCAGTCAACAACGAATCGAAAGCATCGCTGAACGCCTTGATCTGCTTGTTTCCCATACGCTCATGCTTTTCGGCAAACAAGCCCATCTCCCTGAATTCAGTCATTGCATTGCGCACCGAAAGCCGTTGGGCCATATTTTCACGGGTATACGTCTTGCCTCGGTCGTCCAGGACCGTCAATCCTTTCTCGACCAACCGGCTTGCCAGCGGAATGTCATGGGTGATGGCGATCGCCGGGGGTGTAGCGTTCTCAACAATCCAATCGTCGGCACTATCCATGCCAGGCTGGACAACAACCATGGTGATGGGGCTTCGTATCGCACGCAGGGCCATCTCATCACACTCTCCGGCTTTCCTGGCGGCATTGCGAAGCTCGGCGGTATGCATCTGACAGGCTTGCTCGATATCCTTCAGGGGACGGTCGGCGACAAAGCATGAGACAAGGTTGTTCCTCATGATTGCACGCAGCACAATCTGACGGAGATTCTTCGGGCAGGAATCGGCATCAACATACAATTTCAACATGGTGTCAGCGTACAGTAAAAGAAAGGGTTGTGTCACCCAGATTCGAGTGGACCGTCAGCGTCGCTTTTCCTGCTTTTCCAACCGTCCGTACATACACAACCGCACTTCCGCCTATGGTACAGTCGGTATCCGGGCTGCTTAAGGCAAGCGGACCGTCGATGCTGACGGCAAATGCAATATTGGCATAGCTTAACGGAAGCTGCTGTCCCTTTTTCACCACCTGAAGCCGAACAGCTGCCATATCATAGGTGGACAGGCCTAGTGAGAGGTCGGTTGAGGAGCTGAGCAGGCGCAAGTCCGGCTTGATGCCCGCCCTCAACACCTCGACTGCAGCCACCTCATTGTCGATCAAGCCCTCGAAACGCCAGACTGCCTCCTTGCTTCCCCAGTTTCCTACATAAGTGGAGAACAAGCGTACTGCATCGCCGTAGTTCTTGCGGTGCCGCATAAGGAACAACCCCATCTTGAGGGTGTCGAGCATCGTCAGTTTTACAGCCTGCCTGCCTACCTTGCCCAAGAGGCGGGAGAGGCTTTTTCGCTGCCTTTCATTCAAATAGGATTCTGCCTTGAGCCGTTCGCCGATGAAATCCCGGATGATGACCGGACTATGGGCAAGGTGGGGGAACTTTTTGCGATCGGGGTGGAAAATACCGACCAGATCATCGTTGTACCACAGCCGGACCGCCTCGCAATTGGTAGCGATCACTGCTTGGTCCAGACATGCATTGGGATGGTCCCCCCCTTCCATGCTGGAGAGGACACACACCATGGGCGGCCCGTCCAACTGGCTCTGGTATGCATACGCTGCGGCCTTGGGGTTTCGGGCGAGGTCGAGAACCCCATGATAGCAAATCTGATCCCCGCTTCCGAAATTGGCATGGGTGTAGTAGTCGTGCATACACCAGCCTATGGCTCCACTCAGTCCTTTGGTAGAGGCCGCTGCATCAAGAATCTGATAATGCCTCAGGGCATGCTCGCTTCGCATCATCGGCGGGTCGAACCGCTTGACCGGATAGATATGCCCGCAGTATTCGCTCACCAAATACGGTGCATCCTTGGAACAAATCTTCGACTTCTTCATAAGCCCTCTTCCTTTACCGGCATAGGAGAAGTCGTTGTAGGTATACACATCTTCCAAGAACTCGCTGTGCTTGAGATTGCGCACCCCGCCGGTCTGTCGATGGGGATCGATCTCATGAGCCAGTGCATTCGTTGCTTCATACAGCTGCCGGTCATCGGCCGATTCATTGATCCTCACCCCCCACAGAATGATGCTGGGATGGTTGCAATCCCGCTCGATCATCGCCCGGGTATTCTCAAGACAGGCAGAACGCCAACCGGCCTCTTTGCCGATGTGCTGCCAACCGGGAATCTCCTCGAAAACCAGGAGACCCAACTCATCACAGGCAGAGAGAAAGCTGCAATCCTGCGGATAGTGGCTGGTTCGTACCAGATTCACTCCCAGTTGCTTGAGCAGCCTTGCATCCTCCCGCTGCAGGCTTGGTGGTGCTGCATACCCGAGGTACGGATAGTCCTGGTGGCGGTTCAAGCCGACCAGCTTCAGCTTGCTGCCGTTGAGATAAAAGCCATCGGCCCTGAACTCAGCCGACCGGCTGCCGAAACGGATCATCCGCTGATCCTTGTCGGCAAGCTTGATGTGCATCGTATACAAATAGGGATCGTCCAAGCTCCAGCGCCTGAGTTTCAGCTCTTCGAAGGCCAGGGAAAAAGAGCCGTTTTCGATGGTGGTTTCCGACCGGGCCAGCAAGGACCGTCCGTCATACAGCAAGGCTGTCACACCAAGGGTATCACTATCGACCGCCCTTCCTTGCAGCTGGACAGAGGTATCGGATTTGCTGCTCACCGACAGGAATGTCAGATGTTCCTTTTCGGTGACAACCAGGGTAACCAAGCGATAGATGCCACAAAATGAGAGATAGTCCATGCTTCCCCCAAAAGGAGGAAAGGCCGGATCTTCGGTGGCATCGACAACCACTGTCAAATCAAATGCATGCAAGGTTCCCAAATCAAGGGTATAGGGCAGATAGGCACCTTTGCTGAAGCCGACCAGCTCGCCGTTGCAGTAGAACTTTGCACTGTTTGCAATGCCGTCAAAATGGAGAGAGAGCAGCTGTTCCGCCTTTTTTGCAACAGAGAAGGCGCGCCTGTACGTAGAGAATCCCTCATACGAGAGCTCTTGGCGGTAGCCAATCCCAAACTGATGAGGGCTGTGCGGCAGGTCCACCTGCTGCCAGGCCGAATAATCGTAATCGGCTTGGAGAAACGCATCCTCGAAACCCGGATGGAAATACCAACCATCGTTGGCGTCAATCTCTTGGTACATACTCAGCCTCCTGCCTCCTGTATACCAGCCTCACGGCCGCCAAGCAAGTGCTCACGCTTGAAACACACGGGCATTTTGTTCTATGGTTAGCATGTTCAGATACTTTAATCATGAGGAGTTCATTATGGACATTTCCCCTTTGCAGCAGGCCCGTTATGCATATCAGCCTAAACTGCCCGCTATTCTCAGGAAGGACATCACCAGCATTGCACCCGCGTTTGGCGAGGCGACAAGCGCTGCAACCGATGCTGATGCAGTCAAGGCACTGTTCCCCCATACCTATGGGATGAGCCGGGTCACCTTTACTGAAGGCGACAACCAAGCCATCACTGCACGGCGTAATGTCGGAGTCATCCTCAGCGGGGGCCAAGCTCCTGGAGGACACAATGTCATCAGCGGCCTGTTCGACGCCCTCAAGGCTGCAAATCCCGAGAATATCCTCTACGGATTCAAGGGAGGCCCCTCCGGCATCCTGGAGGACTCCTATCAGATCATCACCAGTGAGTTTCTTGCCCCATACCGCAATACCGGCGGATTTGACATCATCGGCAGCGGTCGCACCAAGCTGGAAACCCAAGAGCAGTTTGAAATCTGTGCCAAGGTTTGCAAGAAGCATGACATCAGCGCCCTGGTCATTATCGGAGGCGATGATTCAAACACCAATGCAGCAGTCCTTGCCGAGTATTTCCTGGAAAAGAACCATGGAATCCAGGTCATCGGCTGCCCCAAGACCATCGACGGGGACCTGAAGAACGAATTCATTGAAATCTCGTTTGGTTTCGACACCGCCACGAAGACCTACAGCGAACTGATCGGCAATATCGAGCGCGATGCCAACAGTGCCAAGAAGTACTGGCATTTCATCAAGCTGATGGGCCGCAGTGCAAGCCATATCGCTTTGGAGTGCGCCCTCGAGACCCAGCCGAACATCTGCCTCATCAGTGAAGAAGTGGAAGCAAACAAGCAGAGTCTTGTCGGCATCGTCGAGGATATAGCCCAGGCGGTCAGCGCCAGGGCTCTGGATGGGAACAACTTTGGTGTTGTGCTCATTCCCGAAGGCTTGGTTGAGTTCATTCCCGAGATCAAGGCTTTGATCGATGAGATCAACCATCTCCTTGCCAAGGAAGCGACAGCATTCAATGCCTTGACCGACAGCGATCAGCGTGTTGCGTTTGTCAGCTCCCGATTGAGCAAAAGCTCACAGGCCGTATTCACCATTCTCCCCGATGAGATTCAAAAACAGTTGCTGATGGACCGCGACCCCCATGGAAACGTCCAGGTTTCACGCATCGAGACCGACAAGCTTCTTGCATCAATGGTTGAGAATCGGTTGAAGCACATGAAGGCTGAAGGAACCTACAAAGGAAAATTCAGCTCGATGACCCACTTCTTCGGCTATGAGGGCCGCTGTGCTTTCCCGACCAACTTCGACGCCGATTACTGCTACAGCCTCGGGTACAACGCCTTCTGCCTGATCGGAGCCGGCTTGAGTGGATACCTCAGCTCGGTCACCAACTTGTGCGCCCCCGCCCAAAATTGGAATGCAGGCGGCATTCCCATCACCATGATGATGAACATGGAAGTCCGCCATGGTGCAAAGAAACCTGTAATAAAGAAGGCGCTGGTTGAACTGGAAGGAAAGCCGTTTACCTACTTTGCAAAGCACCGCAGCCGATGGGCACGCGAAACTTGTTTCACCTACCCCGGTGCCGTACAGTACTATGGACCGAGCGAGGTATGTGACAAAACCACCGTCACCTTGGTCTTGGAGCAATCCAAGTAGGTGACAGAAACAAGACCGGGCAAGAGAGCCCGGTCTTGTTTCATTCAGCCGCTTGTACAGATCCTTCCCTTGTACGCTCTGTCGGTTGATCGTTGCAAAAGCAAAAGAAGGGTGTGTGTTCCAGATACTCAAGGCAGGAA
>NZ_DJGW01000061.1:0-2528 GCF_002432845.1 Sphaerochaeta sp. UBA5836 | reverse complement strand
CTCCGTGTGCTATACTCAGCCATCGGAGGTCGTCTTTCATGCTTACACTCGATATCAATGGAGTCTGGAATCTGCAGCCGCTACACAGGGAAAACATCGCACCTTATACCAAATATTTCCAACATCAGGCCCATATACCTTGCACCCTGCCAGGCGATATTCACTCAGCCCTGCTGGAAAGCTCGGTCATCAGCGATCCCTATATCGGAACACAGGAACTGGATATCCAGTGGGTCGGCCGCAATGATTGGGTGCTTGAGCGAACATTCCTGGTATCAGAGGAGATGCTCGCCGACAGAAGTGCTGTCCTCACCTTGACCATGGCCGACACCATCATCAGTGTATGGGTGAACGGCAAGCAGGTCGGCAGCTGCGACAATCAGTTCAGGCGCTGGCGTTTTGATGTCAGTGAAGCACTGACAATCGGGGAAAACTCCATCAAATTGGTCTTTACCAGTGCAGAGTCCCATGCCCTCGCACTGGCTGAGAAGCTTCCCTACCCCATACCCTACTCGGTGTATCCGGTATCAGCCAAGCATCGGAACCTTGTTCGAAAAACCCAGTGCCACAGCGGCTGGGATTGGGGTCCATGCATCTTGAGCTTCGGCATCTACGAACCGATCCAGCTCGCTTTCGTCGACGAAGGAATCATCGAGAGCATCACCTGTACTACCAACCTCCTTGGCGACGACAGCTGGAATTTGGTTGTCGATGTAGTTTTCAATGCAAAAAAAGCACTCAGCCTGCCTTGCAGTGCAACCTGCGGCAGCGCCTCACAAGAGGGAACCATCGAGACCCACGTCGGTCTGAATAGAATCACCTTCCGTCTTGTCTGCAACAAGGTACACCCATGGTGGCCCAACGGCGAGGGCAAGGCTGTATTGTATCCTCTGCAGCTTGCCATCGGCGCTCAGAAAGCAACCAAGCGCATCGGCTTCAGAACCTTGGAGGTCAAAACAGAGGAAGATGCAGAAGGCGGAAAGGGCATGGTTTTCTCGGTGAACGGCCGGGACATCTTTGCAAAAGGTGCCAACTGGATTCCCCTGGACGCCTTCATGGGCCGGCTCACGCGTGAACGCTACGATCAGCTGCTGCAGTATGCCATCGATGCAAACATGAACATGTTGCGCGTCTGGGGAGGCGGCCTGTACGAAAAGGAGGACTTCTACGAGCTCTGTGACGAGAAGGGCATCCTGGTGTGGCAGGACTGCATGTTCAGTTGCTCCATGTATCCTTCCGATCCGGCTTTCCTTGCAAATGTCGAAGCCGAGCTGCGCTATCAGGTGCCCCGCCTGCACGACCACCCGA
Source organism: Sphaerochaeta sp. UBA5836 (assembly GCF_002432845.1). Lineage (NCBI taxonomy): Bacteria > Pseudomonadati > Spirochaetota > Spirochaetia > Spirochaetales > Sphaerochaetaceae > Sphaerochaeta > Sphaerochaeta sp. UBA5836. The sequence continues at coordinate 1,220 of NZ_DJGW01000061.1, read as the reverse complement.
GCCTGGCATTGTGGTGCGGCAACAACGAGGACCTGGGAGCCATCAGCTGGTACGAGGAATCGTGCAGGAACCGTGACCGCTACGTCGTCGATTACGATCGCCTCAACGAGGGTGTGGTCGGCAAAGTCATCAAGGAACTCGATCCAAGCCGCACCTGGTGGCCCAGCAGCCCCTCGGCCGGAGAAGGGGATTTCTCCGACAACTGGCACAGCGACAAACGAGGCGACATGCACTTCTGGTCGGTCTGGCATGAAGGCAAAAGCTTTGAGGAGTACTACTCGATCAAGCCGCGCTTTGTCAGCGAATTCGGCTACCAGAGCTTCCCCTCCCTGTCCACAGTCGCCACCTATGCCCAAAAGTCCATGTGGAATCTGACCAGCGTAGAAATGGAACACCACCAGAAGAATCCACGAGGCAACTCAATCATCATCGAAAACTTCAGCCGCTACTACCGCTTTCCTTCCAGCTTTGAACAGATGCTCTATCTGAGTCAGGTCCAGCAGGCTGCAGCCATGAAGATGGCCATCGAGTACTACAGGACCACCATGCCCCGTTGCATGGGGACGCTGTACTGGCAGCTCAATGACAACTGGCCTGTCGCTTCCTGGTCATCAATCGACTATACCGGCAAGTGGAAGCTGCTGCACTATGCCGCAAAGCGTTTCTACGCTCCCGTCCTGCCGATCGCATATCATAAGGAGGACGGCAAAGTCGAGGTCTACATCGTCAACGACGGGCCGAAGGCCGTCGAAGATGCCAAGCTCTCGGTGAAGTTCTGTACCTTTGATGCACAGAAGCTGGGCAAGCAGGAGTACCGCCTCACCATCGAACCGAAGAGCAGCACCCATATGTGCACCATCGACTTGAAAAGGAATCATAAGCTGGACCGCAGGAAAACCTTCATCTACATCAAGCTCAAGAGTGACGACCTGTACATCGAGAACTGCCTGCTGTTGGATAAACCGAAGGCATGTGAACTGCTTGACCCGCAGTTGCAGACCCAGGTGGAGAAAGTAAGCGGAGGGTTCGCCGTTACGGTAAGCTGCACCTACCCCGCTTTTGAAGTAGCCCTCGACGCCCAGGACCTGAAGGGAGTTTTCAGCGACAACCTCTTTGCAATCCGGCCTACCGCCCAAAAGGTGGTCGTCTTCAAGACCCAGGAGAAAATCACCCTGAAGCAGTTCAGGGAGAAGCTCAAGGTTTTCGACTTGTACAACAGC
>NZ_DJGW01000055.1:20476-30115 GCF_002432845.1 Sphaerochaeta sp. UBA5836 | reverse complement strand
CTACTCCAGTTCAAAAGCCCCGGTATAGAGGCGGTAGTACTGACCCTTCAGTTTGAGCAGCTCTGCATGGGTTCCCTGCTCGATGATCCTGCCGTTCTGCAGTACCAAAATCATATCGGCGTTGCGGATGGTCGACAGCCTGTGTGCAATGACAAAGACCGTTCTTCCCTGCATCAGGGCATCCATGCCCCGTTGGACAACCGTTTCGGTATGGGTGTCGATGCTGCTGGTAGCCTCGTCAAGGACCAGCACCGGAGGATTTGCCACAATGGCCCGTGCGATGGAGAGCAGCTGTCTCTGCCCCTGGGACAAGGATGCGCCGTCACCTGAGAGCTGGGTCTGGTATCCTTGGGCGAGGTGGGCGATGAAGGTGTCGGCGTTGGCAAGCTTTGCTGCCTCGACAACCTCCTCATCCGTTGCATCCAGGCGGCCGTACCGGATGTTTTCCATCACCGTCCCGCTGAAAAGGTGGACATCCTGCAGGACAACCCCGAGCGAGCGCCTGAGCTGACTTTTGGAAATGGTATTGATGTCGATGCCATCGTATTGGATTTTCCCATCGGCCAGGTCGTAGAACCGGTTGATGAGGTTGGTGATGGTGGTTTTCCCGGCGCCTGTGGCTCCAACGAGGGCGATTTTCTGAGCAGGCTTGGCTTCAATGGTGATATCCTGAAGGACGAGCTTGTCCTCGTTGTAGGCAAAATCGACTTCGTGCAACTGCACATGGCCGCAGAGCTTGGTCAATTTGCCGCTCCTATCGTCCATCCAGGCCCAGATATTGGTCTTCTCATCGGTTTCGGTGAGCGTCCCGTCCTCATGTTGTTTTACATTCACCAAGCGGATGTGACCTTCATCGGGTTCACTCATTTCGTCCAAGAGGTTGAAAATGCGTTTGGTGCCCGCCAGTGCCATCGCCACAGAGTTGAGCTGTTGCGCCATTTGATTGATCGGCATGTTGATCGAGCGGCTGAGCTGCAAAAAGGAGGCTATGGCTCCCAAGGTAAGCGAACCGATGCCGCCGATGGCCAACAAGCCTCCAACAATGGCGACCAGTACATACTGGATGTAACTGATGTTTCCCATGATCGGCATCAGGATGTTTGCAAAACGATGAGCGTTGAAGGCATCGCCGGCCAATTCCTCGTTGAGCTGGTCGAACCGCTTTTTTGCCCGATCTTCGTAGGTGAATACCTTGATGACCTTCTGACCGTTGATCATCTCCTCGATATACCCGTTGGTTTTACCGATTGCTTTCTGCTGGGCCATGAAGTACGAGCCGCTTTTCATGGCCACCTTGGATGTAATGAAGAGCATCATCGCCAAGGAGGCCACCACCACGAGGGTCAACTGCCAGCTGGTCAGCAGCATTGCAAGAAATATCGCTGTGACCGTAATGATCGAGTTGATGAAGTGCGGAATCGATTGGGTGACCATCTGCCTGAGGGTGTCGACATCGTTGGTGTACAGGCTCATCACATCGCCGTGCGAGTGGGTGTCGAAGTAACGGATCGGCAAGGTTTGCATGTGGGAGAACATGGCATCGCGGATGTCCTTGAGTGTCCCTTGGGCGATGGTGATCATCAAACGGTTGTAGGTGAAGGACGCAACCACTCCGCTTGCATAGATGGCCAGCATCGCCAGCAGCGCCCGGATGAGGGGGGCGAAGGAGGGATTTGTTGTCCCGATGAGCGGTGTTATGTAAGAGTCTATCAGGATTCGCAAGAACACCGATCCCGCCACGCCGCTGAGGGCACTGATGATGATGCAGAAAAACACGATGACAAAGCGCCCCTTGTAAGGGATGATGATCAGGGAGAAGAGACGCTTAAGGGTGGCAAAGTCAAGTTTGGGCATTCCTCCGTGCATCCGAGGCCTTTGATTACCGACCATTCTCATGCTTGTTCCTCCTTGCGCAGCTGTGCAGCATAGAGTTCCTGATAGCGCGGGCAGGAGTCGAGCAGCTGTTGGTGAGTCCCCACCGCCTGGATGTGACCGTCATCAAGCATGATGATCTGGTCGGCATCCTCGACGGATGCAATCCGCTGGGCGATGATGATTTTTGTAGTATCCTTCAGTTCAGTTGCCATGGCCTTGCGGATGGCTGCATCGGTTTTGGTATCCACAGCGCTGGTTGAGTCGTCGAGAATCAGGATCTTGGGTTTCTTCAGCAGGGCTCGGGCGATGCACAATCGCTGTTTCTGTCCTCCTGATACGTTTGAGCCGTCCTGTTCAATATGCGTCTCGTACCCGTTTGCCATGGCTCTGATGAACGAATCGGCTTGGGCGATCCTGCAGGCCTGGACAAGCTCTTCATCACTGGCGTGCTCGGCTCCCCATCGCAGGTTCTCTGCAATGGTTCCACTGAAGAGGATGTTCTTTTGCAGGACCATCGCAACCTCCTCCCTGAGGCTTTCGAGGTTGTACCGTCGGACATCGACTCCTCCGACTTTCACCGAACCGGACAGCACGTCGTAGAGACGGGGGATGAGCTGTACCAGCGTGGTTTTTGCACTGCCGGTCGGGCCGAGGATGCCCACCGTCTGTCCGCTCTCGATGTGCAGATTGATATCGTACAGGCATCGCTTTTCTTCACTGTTGAAGTAGCTGAAGTCGACATGTTCAAAGGTTATCGATCCATCGGCTATGGTTTTCAGCCCGTCGATGTTCGGGTCCAGGCTGTTCTGCTCGGACAACACCTCTTCGATTCTTTGGGCTGAGGCTTTGCTGATGGTCAGCATGACGATGACCATCGAGAGCATCATCAGGCTCATCAGGATCTGTGAAGTGTAGGTGATGAAGCTCATCAGCTGGCCGGTGGTCATGGAGGATGAGACGATCAGGCGGGCGGCGATGTAGGAGATCGCAAGGATGGACAGGTACATCGTCCCCTGCATCAACGGGCTGTTGAACGCCACAATTTTTTCTGCTTTCGTGGAATTCTGGTAAATCTCATCGGAGACGGCGTTGAACTTTGTTTTCTCATGCTCCTCACGAACAAACGACTTCACCACCCTGATACCCCGGATGTTCTCCTGCACCACCATGTTGAGCCGATCGTAGATCTTGAAGACGCGGGTGAAAATCGGATAGGCAGCGCGGATCAGAAAGAAAAGACCGATGCCAAGAACGGGAATCGCCACCAAGTACACCATGCTCAGGCGTGCATTGATGCTGTAGGCCATCACAAAACTGAAGAGCAGCATGACAGGGCTTCGCACAGCTATTCTGGTAAGCATCTGATAGGCTTGCTGGATGTTCGTGACGTCGCTGGTCATCCTGGTGACCAGCGAAGCGGTGGAGAACTTGTCTATGTTGGAGAACGAGAAGTCCTGAACCCGATAAAAGAGGCTTTTTCGTACATTGCGTGCAAAACCGGTGGAAGCCTTTGCGGCAAAGTGGCCGGAGAGCACCCCGAACAGCAGGGCTATCAAGGCACAGAACAACAGCAACGCCCCCCACTTGAAGATTTCGTTGAGGTTGCCTGCATCAACACCCCTGTCCAGCAGGAAGGCCATCAAGAAGGGGATGGTGACATCCATGACAACCTCAAGAATGACGAAGAGGATGGTCAGGAAGGTGGGAACCAGGTTTCCTTTTGCTTGCTTTGTCAGGTTTTGTATCATAATTCGGTATCCAATTGGTGATTCAGTTTCTCCGTGATGGTGAAGAACTGATGCAGTTCCTCATCGGTGAGGCAGCTTCTGAGTGAGGCCTCGAACTCATTGACCAGTTTGAGGTGTTCGCTGCACAGGGCCTTTGCTTTCGCGGTCAGGCGGACTTGTTTCTGCCGTTTATCGGTAAGGCAATCCTCCCTGGTTATCAGGCCCTCACCCTCCATGCCGCAAAGGATATTGGTCATGGTCGAACGCCTGATAAGCAGATGCTGTTGCAGTTCGCTTTGCAGGACGGTTTCTTTTTCATGGTGGGCAAAGTATCCAAGAATGTGACTGCGTACTGCAGTGGAAGTAGAGTCATGGCCCAAGCGAAGTTGTTGTCCAAGATTCCTTCCAATACGATGAGAGAGGGTTTTAATGGTGAATCCAATGTGCGGTGTTGTTTCCATGAGCTCCAGACTATTTGTTAGGTTGCTAACGATAATAGTGAAAAGACGGAACAACGACAACCATTTTCCTTGAAGATGCGTGAAAAGCAAAAGAAACGGCCCCGGTCCGGGGCCGCAGATCACCTAGAGCAGTTCTGCGAATGCCTTGAGCACTTCATCGCCCTTGCACCCATCCAGGACCTTGGTTGCCAGGACCTTGCCCAGCTGGACTCCTTCCTGGTCGAAGCTGTTGAGGTTCCACACAAACCCTTGGAACATGACCTTGTTCTCAAAGTGGGCCAACAAGGCGCCGAGCGCTCTGGGGTCGAGCTGCTTGGCGGACAGAAGAGAGGACGGCCGATTACCGGCAAACTGTTTGTTTGCATTAGCATCGTTCTTGCCCAAGGCGAAAGCAACAATTTGGGCAACCAGGTTGGCGTTGAGCTTCTCTTGGCTGGTGGAGCCTTCCACTACGACATCCTTATGGTACTGCGACTCGGAAAACCCGATGAACTGCAGGGGTACGATATCGGTTCCCTGATGCAGCAACTGATAAAAGGAGTGCTGGCCGTTGGTGCCCGGCTCGCCGAAAATGACCGGTCCGGTCGGGTAGGAGAGGCGCTGTCCGTCCCGGTTCACCTGCTTGCCGTTGCTCTCCATGTCCAACTGCTGCAGATGGGCGGGGAACCGGCTCAAGGCCTGTGAATAGGGCAGGATTGCCGTTGTGGGATAGTGAAGGACATTGCGAAGATATACACCCAAGAGTGCATCGAGCAGGGCGGCGTTCTCCTTCACCTTGGGATTGAGTGCAAGCATATCGGCTTCATGGGCTCCATCAAGGAAGGTTCTGAAGGTGTCGAAGCCGAAGGCGAGGGAGAGAATGACCCCTCCCACCGCACTGGTGGAGCTGTAGCGGCCGCCGATGTAGTCATCGATGAAGAAGGAATCGAGCACAGTGGAGGATGAGGCAAGCGGACTGGTCTTGCTGGTTACTGCGACCATGTGTTTTGCCGGATCGATGCCCCTGATGCCGCTGTCGGCGATGGCTTGGAAGACAAGGTCCCGGTTGGTGAGGGTTTCCAGGGTTGTTCCGCTCTTGGAGACCAGGATGAAGAGCGTGCTTTCCAAATCGAGGCCCGCCAGGACCGCTTGAGCATCGTCGGGATCGACATTGCTGATGAACTGTGCATCGAGCAACTCGATGCCGGCACTCGTGCACCATCCTTTGAGAGCGAGATAGAGTGCCCGGGGACCCAGGTCGCTGCCGCCGATGCCGATCTGCACCACGGTGGAGAACTTCTTGCCCGTGGACCCAAGAATGGCTCCACTGCGAACCTGGTCGGAGAAACGCTTGATCTTCTCCAACTGTGCCTGGTAGAAGGCTTCCTTGTCCTCGGAGTCGGCATGTACGGGTTTCCCTACCCGGCCACGGGTCAGATGGTGGAGCACCAACCGATTCTCGCCGGTATTCATGACCTGTCCATCGACCAAGGCTTGGTACTTCTCGGTCAATGACAACTCGTCGCTGAGCTGTTGCAATACCTTCAAATGCTCCTCTGCAACGGGCATGGCGCCATAGTGGTAGGTAAGGCCTCCTCCTGCATTTGCATGGTAGGCCTTGATGCGGTCCGCCTTCAATACGATTTTCAGGTCGCTTGCAGGCAGGGCCTGCAACTGTTTGAATGCATTGCTGGTATCGAGATTCTTATACTTCATATGGTCTTCTCCTGATGGTACACAAAAGCCCCTCCATTGTAAGCGGAGGGGCTTTTGTGTGCAAGGTGGCTTTACTCCTCTATGTCGGGAATGCGGGTTTTGAAACTTTCCTGCAAATCTTCTTTGGTCATTCCTTCGCGGAGGATGACGAAAATGGTATCATCGCCTGCCAGGGTGCCGAGGATTTCCGGGATGGCAAGCACGTCCAAGGCGATGCCAACCGAATTGGCATGACCGGGCCTGGTCTTGATGACTCCGAAGTTGCCGGAAAATTCAATGGATAAAATGCCTCTGCGGACATCCTGGATATAGCTTTTCTCAGACTCACTGATCAAGTCATTCTCGGGAAGACTGTAGTAGTACCCCGACCAGCCATCGCTGATTTTGCCCACTTTGAGCATTTTCAAGTCTCGCGAGAGTGTAGCCTGGGTAACCGAGTACCCTTCGGTCCTGAGCATCTCCAGCAACGTATCCTGGTTGTCGATGCGGTTGTTTTTGATCAATTCCTTGACGACCGCCAGCCGGTTGTGTCGTTCCCTCATGGTTTGGATTCTCCTGGAATGGAATATTTATGCGATTTACACGAATAAAGATACAGTACAATTGCCTCGAATGCAAGCTTCCCTCTTCCTTATTTTGCCGAACTCTTGACCGACGGCCTCCCTTGCAGCATGCTGGGAACTGATATTTCCGACAGGGAGGTTGGTATGACAATTTTGTATATTCTCATTGGTGTCGTCATCTTGATCGGTTTGTATGTGGTCAGCGTGTATAACAAGTATGTGCGCTTGAGAAACCAAGGCGAGGAAGCTGAATCGGCAATCGATGCCCACCTGAAGCAGCGCTATGACTTGGTTCCCAATCTGGTGGAGACCGTCAAGGGATATGCAAAACACGAGGAAAAAACCCTGACTGCAGTCATCGAGGCACGCAACAAGGCCGTCAGTGCGACAGGTCTTGAGAATAAGGATGCTGCAGACAAGGCCTTCAGCTCCACCCTCAAATCCCTGTTCGCCCTCAGCGAAGCCTATCCCGACCTGAAAGCCAACCAAGGCTTCCTGGACCTTCAGGCACAACTGCAGAAAATCGAGGAACAGCTGCTTGGGGCCCGCAAGTACTACAATGCCATCATCAAGAGCCTGAATACGATTATCGAGGTGTTCCCTTCTTCCTTGGTCGCTTCAATCTTCCATTTTGCAAAGAAGCCGTATTTGACCATCGAGGAAGAGGCAAGAGCCCGCGTCGAGGTCAAGTTTTAATGAAACGGACACTGCTTTTCGTCCTTCTGCTCTTCTGCAGCATCCCTCTGCTCTTTGCACAAGACTATGTGTTTGAGCGCTTTCATCTTGAAGTGCAGGCTGGTTTGGACAATAGCTACCGGGTACAGGAGCAGATAACGGCCAACTTTTCCACCCCGCGCCACGGAATCTATCGCGAGATTCCCATCCAATTCGGCAAGGTGCGGGTCAAGCTGAAGGATCTCCAGTCCAATGAGCCCATCCAGGAAGATTCCGTTTCATCGGGTTGGGTGACCTTCCGCCTGGGATCGGAGAATCGAACCGTCACCGGCCTGAAAGAGTATGAAATTCGCTATACCTATGTGATCGGGGACGATCGCAATGAGGAGTATGACGAGTTCTATTACAACCTGGTTGGGCCGGGCTGGCAGGCTCCGATCAAGGAGATGACGTTTCGCATCACCTTTCCCAAACCAGTCGATCCTTCCATGATCTTCTTGACCGGAGGATCCTACGGCTCAACCGCCCAACGGGGTGTCTTCAAGCTCAGTTCGGATGGAAGGACCATCGAAGGCCGGGCAAGCAACCTTATGCCCTCAGAAGCCCTTACCTTGCGTGTACAGATGGAGCAGGGTTACTTTTCCGACGTAAAACCCTTTGTCGATTACACCATGCCGGCTTCCATCGTTGCCTGGTTGGTCGCCTTGGTTGCAAGTGTCCATGTTGCGATGCTGTTTCGTCGGTATGGCCGGGAGGAGCTGTTCATTCCAGTGGTGCGCTTCGATCCTCCAGAGGGGCTGAGCCCGATGGAAGTCGGGTATTTGGCCGACGGTGTGGTGGACAACAAGGATGTCACCAGCATGCTTTTTGCCTGGGCCGACCAAGGTTGTCTGACTATCGAGGAACAGGGTAAAAAGGATTTCCTGTTTACCAAACTCAAGGAGCCATCATCAAACAAGGCTCATGAGAAGAGGCTCTTCGATGCGTTCTTCGCATGCGGGGATGGTGAGACCGTTACCTTGAAGCAATTGGAGAAGGGAAAGTTCGCCGAGGCCCTGAATAAGACGAAAACCGACGTACATGCCTACTTCAAGGGAGAGCGAAGACTCAATGACGGCACCGCAGAGAAAAAGCGGGTCATCGCCATGCTGTATGGCGCCTTGGTTGCAGTGTTGAATGCTGTTGCTTCGACCATCACCTATATTTCAGCCGAAACGGTTCCCTTCCTGGTGATCGGGTTCTTCAGTTTTGGCATCGCCATGCTTTCAGCCAGCCGGTTGTCGGCAACGTGGGTGATGAGCTCGCTGGCCAAGAGGACGATCAAGTTCTTTGCCCTGGCCCTCTTTTGTATTGCGATGTTCGGACTTGCCTTTCTGTTCGAATATTCGGTGGTGGGACATGGTCTGACCTATTCGGCGGTCATGAGCCTGGCTATAGTGATTTTTCCTGTGTATTTTGGTTTCTTGACAATCATGACAGCCAAGCGAAGCGAATATGCCCAGCAGAAGCTTGAGCAGATTGTCGGTTACAAAGAGTTCATCAGCAAGGTTGAGATGGACAAGCTGAAGATGATGATCGACTCCGATCCCCAGCTCTTCTACCATGTACTTGGCTATGCCATTGTATTGGGACTTGAGGATGTCTGGGCGAAGAAGTTTGCCAAAATCGCCATCGAGCAACCCTCGTGGTATGTAGGCAGCCGCCCGATCAGGGATGCTGTGTTCTACAGCGCGCTGTCCCATCGTCTGCATGGATCGATCATGGAGAAAGCCGTTTACACCCAGGCGAAGGGTGGCAGTCGCTCTCCGATCCACTCCTCCTTTGGGTCAAGTGGATTCAGCGGCGGTGGTTTCGGTGGTGGTGGAGGAGGCGCATGGTAGAACCAAAACCTATCCAAAAGGGAGTCTATAGGCACTTCAAGGGTGGTTTGTATGAGGTGGTGGATACCGTCATCGATAGCGAGACACTCGAGACGATGGTCCTGTATCGCCCGCTTGGCACCCCCTGGTGGTGGGTTCGTCCGTATGCTATGTTCACCGAGACAGTGGAGTCTGACGGCAAGCGGGTATTGCGTTTTCAGCTGGAGGAAGCACAATAAGAAAAAACGGAGCCGCAAGGCTCCGTTCCCGTTACTGAATCATACAAAGGCTGCTTAGTTACGATAATTCCCATGTGCCGGCCGAGGCTTTGCAATAGCTTCGTTTACCCGAAGATTGCGTCCGCCCACTTCCTTGCCGTCAAGCTGGGAAATCGCAGCATCGGCTGCGGCATCCTCCGCCATTTCCACGAACCCGAACCCTTTGGGACGGCGGGTTTCGCGGTCAATGATGATATTGGCACTGACAACGGTGCCGTACTGTGCGAACAGGTCCCGAAGTTCTTCTTCGGAAGTGTTGTAACTCAGGTTTCCAACATAGATTTTCTTTGCCATTCAAAGCATCCTTCGCAGGTCTACTGCACCTGCATTGCAATATTGCATCATGTGGCGCAGTCTTGAACTCTTACCTGTCTGCGGGAGCGATTCAGTAACGCACGCGTGCGAACATTTAGGAATTGCGTACCAGCTGCAACACAAAATCGAAAGCACTAAAACGGTACCACGAGGCAACTGTGCTGTCAATTCTCCGTCTATTCATTTTTGCT
>NZ_DJGW01000055.1:12808-20453 GCF_002432845.1 Sphaerochaeta sp. UBA5836 | reverse complement strand
TTTTGTACACATGTCTGCATTGTGCATCAACTCTTGAAATTTTTATACATTCTCTGCATCATGACGCGTATGAATAATAACATAGTTGGATTGCTGATATCGTTTCCCTTCCTGGCCTTGGTCATAGCAGTAGGAATCTTTTTGAAACATCGGTTTTCGATTTCCGGTGAATCGATGCGCAAGTTCGTTCACATCGGGGTTTCCAACTGGTGGTTCATCGAGGTGAATTTCTTCACCAGCTTGGGCTATGCTTTGGTAGGTCCCATATTTTTTATCATTGTCAACAGCCTTTTTACCTTTTTGGGGTGGGGAAAAGCACTCGGCATGGATGACCGCAAGCGCAACTACGGTCTTGTCTATTTCCCCATCACCTTGTTGATTTTGGTGGTGATGCAGCATCAGGGGATTGTCTCTTCGCTTGCATGCAGCATCGGAGTCCTGATTATGGGATACGGAGACGGACTGGCTGGCCTCTTTGGGGCAAAGTGGGGCAAAAAGAAGCTGCCCATCGCCTTTGCCGACAAGTCATATCTCGGGACCCTGGTCATGGCCGCTGTAAGCTTTGCCGTCACCTTCATCGGACTTGGTGCATACAGTACGCTTGGTTTGGGTTCGGTTTTTGGTATATCCCTGATGATCGCCTTGGTAAGTGCTTTGACAGAAGCTGTTACCCCGCTTGGGCTGGACAATATCACGGTCCCCTTGCTCGCAACCTTTCTTCTTGGGGTATTCGTATGAGTGCGTATGCGAACCTTGTTCCGGCAACCGGTTCTCTCGCCTCCTATTTCAATGGATTCTTTTTTTCGTTACCCTTTGCTTTCTGGGTTCTTGTCTTGATTATGCTGATCGTTGCAGTAAGCTCCTACATCGCCCGCCAACTCACCTTCGCTGGAGCTGTTGCAGCCTTTTTGGTTGGTTTCGGCCCCACTTGGATCCTGGGCTTCGGCGCCTTGGCGACCTTGCTGCTGTTCTTTGTGGCGGCCGGGGTGCTCGGCAAGCTGTCCAAGCGGATAATTTCCTTTGATGTTATGAAGATTCATGAGAAAGGCGGGCGCCGTGACGCCGTACAGGTATATGCCAATGGCCTGATGGCCTTGGTTTCCGCCCTTTTATATGCCTACAATCCCAGTCTCCCGTTTCTGGTGATGTTCGGTTCGGCGGTGGGGGAGGCGGCCAGCGACACCTTCGCAAGCGAGGTGGGCATTCTCTCCAAGACCAAACCCGTTTCCATCATCACCGGCCGCCCCATGACCCCTGGTCTCAGCGGAGCAATAAGTCCGCTCGGCCTCGCCAGCGGTCTCTTGGGAGCTGTCCTGATTGCTTTGTGCGTGTGGGGATGCTTTCTGCCGATGAGCTCTATGAGTGTTCTCGCAGCCTCCGTCATTGCCCTCAGCTCCTTTGCAGGGTGTCTGTTGGATAGTGTCTTGGGGGCGACTGTACAGGCACACTATTATGATGAGGCCAATGATCGCATCACCGAGCGGCCGATCGTCGATGGAAGGGCCCTGCCGCTTGAGCGTGGACTAAGGTGGGTGGATAATGATATGGTGAACTTGGTAAGTAATGTTGCTTCCGCTATTTTGGGCATGTCTTTGTCCCTGATATTCACGTAATCTGCATTTTTCACTTGCTTCTCGGCATTTTTATTTGTATGTTACATGACGGTAGCTCCGTTTGGTCTTACCACACGTAATCGCACAACATATTCTTTAAGTGAGGATATATAGTATGGCAAAACAATTGCAGTTCAACGAAGAGGCACGCAAGTCATTGGTGACCGGTGTCGAAAAGATCTCTCGCGCAGTCATGGCAACTCTTGGACCGAAGGGCCGTCTGGTCGTCCTGGACAAGAAGTTTGGTGCTCCGACCGTAACAAAGGACGGTGTATCAGTCGCCCGTGAGATTGAGCTCGAGAACCCGTTTGAGAACATGGGTGCCCAGCTTCTGAAGGAAGTGGCAACCAAGACCAACGATGTTGCAGGTGATGGAACCACCACCGCAACCGTGCTTGCTTGGTCCATCACCAAGGAGGGTATGAAGAGTGTGGCCGCCGGAGTGAATCCGATGGGTATCCGCCGTGGTATCGACAAGGCTGTCGCCGACGCTGTTGTCGAAATCAAGAAGCAGGCAAAGATGATCAAGGACAAGGAAGAAATCTCACAGGTTGCTTCGATCAGCGCCAACAACGACCGCACCATCGGCGAAGAGATTGCCAATGCAATGGAAAAGGTCGGTTTGGACGGTGTCATCACTGTTGAGGAGTCCAAGACCATCGAGACCACCACCGACTTTGTCGAAGGCATGCAGTTCGACCGCGGCTATCTGTCCGCATACTTCTGCAACAACCGCGACACCATGACCGCAGTCCTCGACGATCCCTTCATCCTGATTTATGACAAGAAGATTTCCAATATGAAGGAATTGCTTCCGATCCTGGAGAAAATCGCCCAGTCCAGCAAGCCCCTGCTCATCATTGCAGAGGATGTGGATGGTGAGGCTCTCGCCACCTTGGTGGTCAACAGCGTTCGGGGAATTCTCAATGTCGTAGCCGTGAAGGCTCCCGGCTTCGGTGACCGCCGCAAAGCAATGCTCGAGGACATCGCCATCCTTACCGGTGGAGAGGTCATCAGTGAAGAGCTCGGTCTCAAGCTTGAGAACGCCGACCTTTCCCAGCTTGGTAGGGCCAAGACCGTCAAGGTGGAGAAAGAGAACACCACCATCATCAATGGAAACGGCAAGCAGAGCGATATCAAGGACCGCATCGCTCAAATCAAGGTGCAGATCGGCGATACCACCAGCGACTACGACCGCGAGAAGCTCCAGGAGAGACTGGCCAAGCTTGCAGGCGGCGTTGCCGTACTGAACGTCGGTGCCGCTACCGAAGTAGAGCTCAAAGAGAAGAAGCATCGTGTTGAGGATGCCCTCTCCGCCACCCGTGCAGCCATCGAGGAGGGTGTCATCCCCGGTGGTGGTGTTGCCCTGATTCAGGCTGCTGTAACGCTTGAGAAGACCGACCTGTCCAAGTATTCCGAGGACGAGAAGGTTGGTTACAAGATTGTCCGCCGCGCTCTTGAGGAGCCGATTCGCCAGATTGCAGAGAATGCAGGTCTCGACGGGTCCCTGATCGCCGACAAGTGCAAGCATGAGAAGCCCGGTGTCGGTTTCGATGCTGAGAACATGAAGTGGGTCAATATGTTCGAAAGCGGCATCATCGATCCGGTGAAGGTCACCCGCAGTGCACTGCAGAATGCAGCTTCCATTGCTTCCTTGATACTCACCACCGAGTGTGCCGTCACCGATATTCCTGCTCCTGCAGCCCCGGCAATGAACCCTGGTGCTGAGGGAATGGGCGGAATGATGTAAATAATCGCCTACAGAGGAGGGGCCGCAACAACTGCGGCCCCTTTTTTGGTGTAATGGTAAAACTTGACTACCATGTCGTGAACGTGCTACTTTTATCGATACTTGGAAAATTGGATGCGAAGGACTCTTCCACCTCTTTTCTGCATCCGATTTCTTGCAAAGTGAGGATTACCCATGCTTTCAATGCTTAGTGCTATGGCCGCCCCAGAGGCATCAGGTGCCGCGGGCTCAACTGGTTCAATGATGACTACCTTTGTCACTTTTGGTCTCATCATTGTCATCTTTTACTTCTTGATCATCCGACCGCAGAAGAAGCGGGACAGGGAGACCAAGGAGATGCTTGCCGCCATCAAGAAGGGAGACAAGGTTGTTTCCATCGGTGGCATCCACGGAACCGTAGTTGCTGTAAAAGAGACTACCATAGTGGTCAAGGTTGATGACAATACCCGTATTGAGTTCTCCAGGAATGCAATCAGCAGCATTGTTAACCGCAAAGCTGAGACGACTGAACCTTCAAGCAAGAAGAAAGCCAAGAAAGAGCAGGTGAGTGCTCCCGAGGCCGTAGAAGCAAAGCCTGAAGTGGCTGCAGTCGAAGCCGATGCTGAGAAAAAAGAGAACAACTAAATTCTGTTGAAGACAATCTGGAGAGTATCATGAAAAAACGGAGTCGTCTGGTGATCGTTCTGGCTGTCATCTTGTTGTGTGGATACTTCTTGTATCCCACCATCAAGTGGTATGGATTCGTACCGCAGGACACCAAGGAACTGGCAACAGGCTCAAATGTACAGATTAAGGAGTATGCCCGAGGGCAGGCTTCACGGGACCTGCGTTCCTTGAAGGATTTGGTGGCCCAGGATCCTGCGGCGGCTCTTCCCGCTCAGTATTCCTATCTCAAGGATAGTGCCAAGGCAAATTACAAAGCTATGAAGCGCCCGGTCCCCAAGACATGGACGTTGGAAGCTCTCTTTGGTGGATTCTACAATGAGCAGAATATGTTCGATACCATCGAGGCGTATTACCGCACAACCCTGCTTGACCTGAAGGCCCTTGGAAACAAGGCTTTACAGCTTGGTTTGGATCTGCGTGGTGGTATGAGCATCCTCCTGGAAGCTGATACGGCAAGTTACGAGGCGAAGAAGGGCAGCCCTGCCTCCTCTTCCGAGATTGCCGAAGCCATCCGACAGGATATCGAGATTCTCGAGAAGCGCATCGACCAGTTCGGCGTCAGCGAGCCGGTCATCAGGCTGCAGGGCAGCGATCAGATTTTGATCGAGATCCCCGGCGCTGCCGATCCCGAGCGGGTAAACTCGTTCCTTCGCGGCAAGGGCTCCCTGGTCTTCAAGATGGTTGACACCGCCTTGACCGCAGAGCTTGACGCGTACTACAAGGCCAATCCTTCTGAAGTCTATACCGATACCGGTGCTCTGAAGCAACCGGACTTCCTGCCTGCCGGCAAGATTGCCGCCGGGTATTATGTCAGTGATGCCTATGGCATTGACGAACTTGAAAGCTATGTGGTTATTGAAGAGGAAGTCGGCTTGGACGGCATCCACCTGGAGAGCGCCACCACGGGAACCGATGGCATCACCGGCCGCCCGGTTGTAAACTTCCAGCTTGACAGTCTTGGAGGGGATATTTTCTACAAGCTCACCTCCACCCATGTGGGCGACACCATGGCGGTTGTCATGGATGGAAAAGTCAAGGCAATGGCCACCATCAATGAGGGAATCCGCAATAGTGTCCAGATTTCCGGTTTCAATGCCGAGGAAGCCAGTGACCTGGCCATCGTGCTGCGAACCGCAGCGCTTCCCATCGAGTTGATCGTCTCCAGCCAGCAGGCTGTCGGTGCAACCTTGGGTGAGGATGCAGTCAATGCAGGTGTGAAGGCGATTGCAATCGGCCTTGCCTTGGTCATCATCCTGATGTTTGCCTACTACAATGTATCCGGTTTGGTGGCTGACGTGGCCCTGCTGTTCAACCTCTTTATCATGATCAGCGTACTTTCAGCTTTCAACTTCACCTTGACTTTGACCAGTGTGGCGGGTCTGATCCTTACCTTGGGTATGGCAGTCGACACAAACGTCATTATTTTTGAGCGTATCAAGGAAGAGCGACGATTGGGCAAGAGCGACGTTGCAGCCATCAAGGCAGGCTTTGACAAAGCTTTCTGGACGGTCATGGACGCCAACATCACTACGATCATCGCGGCCTTGGTGCTCTCGCAGCTCGGAAGCAGCTCGGTGAAAGGCTTTGCAAATACCTTGGCCATCGGTATTGTCAGCTCGTTGTTCACCGCCCTGTTTGTCTCGCATCTCATTTTTGATGCGGCGGTCGCTCACCGAGAGGGCAAGAAATTGCACATCAGCTGGAGGAAAAACTAAATGCTTAAGAACGATATTCCTGTCATCAAACTTCGCTGGTATGCATGGATTCTGGCTGTGGTCCTCCTGCTTGCCGGAGCCGTCTCCTTTGTTGTGTTCGGGGGTTTCAACCTCGGGGTTGACTTCGAGAGCGGCTTGAGCCAGCGCATCCAAATCGCTCCCGTCGGCCTCGAAGTGACATACAGCGGCAACAAGGATGCAGTCCTTTCAATTTCCGGATCCGCCTTGAGCCTCGAGGTTCGCGGTGAGGAAGGCGTCGCTACGACCAGCTTCCACTCCCAAGCCTACCCGACCGCCAAGGATCTTGCTGCAGCGCTGAATGCAGTGCCTGAAGTTAGTGCGGTTGTAGTTGATGGTTCGTTGAATACGGCGGACCTGCTCTCTGGATACGGTTTTCCTGCAACGTTGAGCAGTACTCCGACCAGGCTGAACTTCCAGGGCACCGGCACCACTTCCATCGAGGATGTCCGCTCGGCCATCGCCTCTCTTGGAAATGCCAAGGTGCAGACCGTGGGTTCTGCCGAGAACCAGACGTTCCAGATCCGCTTGGGAATCAAGGACGGTGCAACCCAGGCTTCCATGGAAGAAGAGGTCAAGAATGCGCTTGCATCTTTCTTTGGCCAAGGAAACGTTGTAGTCCTGCAGAGTGACTATATCGGGCCCAAGTTCAGTGCAAACCTGCTCTCCAGCTCGATTCTGGCCATTGTTGTCGCCATGGCTTTGATTCTGCTGTATGTCTGGATCAGATTCCGTTTTGCCTATGCAGTCTCCTCCTTGATCGCCCTGGTGCATGATATTCTGATGATGCTCACCGTCATCTCGATTTTGCGTCTTGAGTTTTCAAGCACGACGATTGCAGCTCTGCTGACCATCATCGGATACTCCCTGAACAACACCATCGTTATTTTCGACCGTGTCCGTGAAAATGTGACGTTGAACAAGAATGCTGCCCTGTCCAAGATGATCGACCTGAGTGTGACTCAGTCGGTGAGCAGGACCATTATGAGTGGTGTCACCACCTTGGTGGCGATTCTTCCGCTTGCAATCTTTGCATCTGGCGATATTCAGCTCTTTGCCATCAACATGATGTTCGGAATTCTATTTGGTACCTTCTCCTCCAACTTCCTCGCTCCTTCCATGCTCTACTGGATCAGTAAGGCTCAGAAGAAACAAGGTGCGGTGGTTGCGGCCAAGTAACCGGAACAAAGAATTTCCCGTTCCAAAAGATACTGCCGTGGGGTTACCTTGCGGCAGTATTTTTGTCATACTGGATGCTATGAAACTAGTCATGTCACCTACCATGGGGTATTGCAAAGGGGTTTCACGGGCGCTTGATATGGCCTGGAGCGCCATCGAGGAAGCCCGGAAGACCGGGCTTCCTGTGTACTCCTTGGGTAAATTGATCCATAACAAGCAAGTCTGCAGCCATTTTGCCCAAGCAGGAATGATTGAGATAGCCGGGCCCGAAGGGCACGAGCGAGGAGTGGTGGTCCTGCGGGCCCACGGAGTGGGGGATAAGCTGCGTTCAGATTTTCTGGATGCCGGATATCAGATTGTGGATGCCACCTGTCCAGTGGTCAAACGCAATCTCCTGCATATAGCCCACTATGCCGTCACCCATACGATCCTGGTTGTCGGGCACTACAAACACCCTGAGTCGACAGCCATGCAGGAGGTCTTGCTCGATGGAAAGCCCATCACCAGCAGGCTCATCACAACTCTTGAGGACGTAGGAGAGCCTGGGGAAGGCGTATCTTACGCTGTATTTGTACAGACCACCTTCGACCAGAGCTTGTGGATGCAGATACAGGCTGCCTTGACATCCTGGCAGCAGAAAGGCATTGAGGTGGTGTTTGCAAATGATGTCTGTCCCAGCTCGGTGAATCGCAGGACCGCCCTGA
>NZ_DJGW01000055.1:0-12790 GCF_002432845.1 Sphaerochaeta sp. UBA5836 | reverse complement strand
GGCGCTGTACTCGATGGTTCTTGAAATGGGCAGGAAGGCTTGGCATATAGAGGAAGCAGCAGAAATCACAAATGAAATGCGCCAGTGTGCTATACTGGGCATTACAGCGGGGGCATCCACACCGTCCTCTCTCGTAGAGAGTATCGTCGATGCACTGCAACAGGAGTAATGATGGCAACAGACAACCGTGGAATTCCTATCCCCACCATCAAGCGTTTTCCTTCCTATCTCCGCCTTCTCAAGGGCTATCGCGACGAGGGGATGGAAATGGTATCGGCTACCATGCTCGCCGATGAGCTCGGCCTGAAACCGATTCAAGTCCGCAAGGATATTTCCTGCACCGGAATTGAAGGCAAACCCAAGGTGGGCTTTACCGTAGTCAAACTCATCGATGCAATCGTGCACACCCTTGGTTGGGACAATGCGACCGATGCAGTGCTCATCGGTGCAGGGCATCTCGGATCGGCGCTTGCCCGCTACGAGGGTTTTGAGAGCTATGGACTGAAGATTGTGGCTGCCTTTGACATCGACCAGCAGAAGTGGGGTGCGAAACTGGGCGATGTTCCTGTGTATCCGCTTTCTCATCTGCAGCAGTACCTCGAGGAAAACCATGTGAACATCGGGGTCATCGCCGTCCCTGCAGTGCAAGCCCAAGAAGTTGCTGAAAAACTGGTGGCATGCGGAATTCTTGCCATTTGGAACTTTGCTCCGAAGGATTTGAAGCTTCCGCCTCGGGTGGTGGTGCAGCGCACCGACCTGGCAACCAGCTTTGCCGTGCTTTCTGCCAAGGTCAAGCGGAAAATGGCCAAGGAAGACCTGCTCGAAGAGGATGACGAGTGGTAAATTAACTGATTGCAATACGGGGTATCGTTACGGTACCCCTTTTAAATATTCCTAAAAGAATATTAAAATGAATTAAACGGGATTAATGTACCATATAAATACTGGAAACTCAGAATAAAGTTCCATTTTCTCAAGAATTATTGACTTGCAGGGGTGTTCGCAGTACGATTGAGCCCAACAACAGGTAGTGAGGTCGTAGTGATGGATAAATTGGTTGTAGAACTTTGTCTGGGAAGCTCCTGCTTTGCTCGAGGAAATTCTCAAACCCTGCAGGCCTTGGAAGCATATCTCAAGGAAGAGGGCTTGTCCGATCAGGTTGAATTGGCCGGTCACCTGTGCCTCGGCAACTGTTCAAAAGGTCCGAACCTGAGGATCGACAATGAAACCTACAGCGGCCTCGATACTGCAAGCGTCCTTGAACTGGTCAAAAGAGAGCTGTACAACAGGGGATGGAAGGCATGATCCACCCCATCTATACCGAGTTGACCGAGTGCCGGGATTGTTATAAATGTGTGCGCGGCTGCCCGGTCAAGGCGATTCAGGTCAAGGATGGCTCGGCGGTGGTGGTGAAGGACCGCTGCATCTACTGCGGCCATTGCGTCGATATCTGCCCCTCCCATGCTAAAAAAATCCGCAATGATCTTGCCCGCGTCAGACAGTTTCTGACCAGCGGGAGAAAAATCTACTGCAGCCTTGCTCCATCGGCCGCCAGTGAATTCCCCGAGGGTGTGGATGCCTTGGTATTGGCTTTGCATCGTCTGGGATTCAGTGCGGTAAGTGAGACGGCAATCGGTGCGGCGTTGGTCAATGAGTCGATTGAAGTGCATGCACAAAGCAATGGAGGCACATGCTCTTGGATATCCACTGCGTGTCCCACCGTGGTGCAGACAGTGGTGAAGTATTATCCTTCCTTGATTCCTTCCTTGGCCAAGGTGCCTTCGCCGCTTCAGTGCCATAGCGCATACCTGAGAAAGCTCTATGGGCAGGAGATCGGTGTTGTCTTCATCGGCCCTTGCATTGCAAAGAAGGTGGAATCTGATGAGACGCCCGGATACCCTGATTTCGCCCTGACTTTCGAGGAACTGCGCACTTGGCTGAAATTGGAGAACCTCGATTTGGCTCTGCTTGCAGAGCAGGTGGCTGCCGATCCCTGCCTGGTTCCCCCGTTTGTTCCCTGCAGGGCAGGTTCCTCCACCCTCTATCCTGTCGAAGGCGGCATGATCGCTTCCCTTGCATGGGGGAGCGACCCGTTTCAAACGAAGGCGGTCGCCATCAGCGGTTCAAACCAGGTGGTCGGGACGCTTGCAGGAATGGAAAAGGGACAGGTCAACCCCGACTTTCTGGAACTGCTCTTTTGCGAGGGCGGCTGCATCAATGGGCCCGGTTGTGAAAAGGGGCGCTCCTCTGCGGCAAAGAAAGGCATCTCTTCGCGGTATACCCGTAGTCGCATTACCGATGAAGGGCCGCTGTTCGCTGGTGACCGGGACTTTGTTGCCACCTTGCTCGAGAAAGGATATGCCTTGATTGAAAAGTCCGGGGACAACAGTCAAGACCTGCCGGTTTCGAGCTTTGTTTCACTACACGATGAAGCAGAAATTGAGAAGGCTTTGAAGGTTCTCGGCAAGCGGGACAAGGCCGAGGAGTTGAACTGCGGGGGTTGCGGCTACAACAGCTGCCGCGAAATGGCCATTGCGTATCTTGATGGAATGGCTGAACCCGAGATGTGCGTGACCAAAATGCGCAAGGAGGCCCAGAGCAAGATCGATGTGCTTCTCAGGACCATTCCAATCGGGGTGGTCATCGTCGATGACCAGCTGAAAATCGTCGACTGCAACAATAGCTTTCTCAAGCTTTTCGGTGACCTGGATTTCTCCATCGATGGTGACTTGCTGGGTTTGGTAGGCGGTTTGCCGCTTGAACGGTTTGTCCCGTTCCATGAGAAATTCCAGAACCAGTTTTCCAATCCCCGGGCCCAGCAGTACCGCCTGCACTATCAGGACAAGTTTCTGAAAGTCACCCTCTTCTCGGTGGAGAAACAACATCTGGTGGGAGCGTTGTTCGAAGATGTCACCACCCCCACTGTCAGGAGGGAGACGGTGATCAAGAAAGCCGAGGATGTCATCCAGAAGAGCTTGGAGACAGTGCAGCAGATCGCCAGCCTGCTTGGGGAGAATGCCGCCGAGACCGAGATCATGCTCAACAGCCTCATAGACGCATTCAAGGTTCCCCCAAGCAGCCAGAGCGATGGTTTCACCAAGGTGGAGTCATGAACGATCTCTTCATCGATGTCGACTATGCCCAAATCTACAAGGATGGGCAAAAGATCGGGGGAGATGTGTTCCTGCTCTCCCGGAACCCTGAGAACAACCAGATTGTATGTACCCTCAGCGATGGCCTGGGAAGCGGGGTCAAGGCAAACGTATTGGCCAGCCTGACGGCTCGCATGGCACACAAGTTGAGTTTCAGCCCGATGGATCTGACTCATTCGGCGCGCATCATCATGAATACGCTTCCGGTTTGCAAGGAACGAAAGATCAGTTATGCCACTTTTACCATCGCGGATTTGAGGGTGCTCCCAAGCGACCAGGTCGCCATGAACCTGGTGGAGTACGACAATCCCGGCGCCTTGGTGTTCCAAGGAAGCAGAAGCTTGCAATGGGATGTCGAGCATATCGACCTGCAGCGTGACGGCGCATTCAAGAAAGAGGTGTTGGGGCACTCCATGCTCACGTTGCCCATCGGCAGCCGCCTTGTGATTTTCAGTGACGGGGTCACCCAGGCGGGGATGGGAAAATCCCTTCCCTTGGGGTGGCGTCTTGATGGGGTCAGGGAGTTCACCCGCACCCAGATCGAGGCCAATCCCGACATCTCCAGCCATGATCTCGCCCAGGCCATTGTCTGTCGGGCACACAGCCTGGATCGTCTCAGTGCGAAGGATGACATCACCTGCATGGTGGTGTATGTCCGCAGGCCCAGGCGTACCCTGGTGGTGACCGGACCCCCGTTCATCAAGGAGCATGATGGGCAGCTGGTCCAAAAGATCAAGGATTTTGAAGGGAGAAAGATTGTCAGCGGTGGGACAACTGCACAAATTGTATCACGTCTCATGCAAAAGCCTTTGAAGGTGGATATGAGCTGCTGGTCGGCCCAAGTTCCCCCGTGCTCGATGATGGAAGGCATTGACCTGGTGACCGAGGGGATGCTTACCCTCAGCAAGGTGGCCACCGCCCTGGAGCAAAAGAAACCGGTCCGCTCAATGACCAACGATGCAGTGAAGAAGTTCATCCAGGTCATGCAGGAGAGCGATCAGGTGCACTTCATTGTGGGAACGAAAATCAATGAGGCCCACCAGGATCCAAGCATACCGGTGGAGATAGGGATTCGGAGAAACCTGATCGGCAGGCTTCGAAGGGCATTGGAAGACGTCTATTTGAAAGAGACCTCACAGGAATATATTTGAACAGGAGAGCAATATGGGTAAGAAAGAGAAAGTGCATGTACAGATTTGTGTTGGGACCGCCTGTTTTGTGCAGGGGGGTGCCGACCTGCTCCTTTATAATGAATTTCTGGACCCTGCGGTACTCGGCGGTTGCGAGATCGAGGGAGTCAGCTGCATCGGCGGCTGCAAGGAGACACAGTCCAAGGACCGTCCCCCCTATGTTCGCATCGGTGAGAAGGTCTATGGCAATGTAAACCAGGAGATGCTGTGCAAACTCCTTACGGAGGCAACCCGTGCTTGAACTCAACAACCAATATACGCTGATGAAGCGTCAGGTCCATGCAGAAGTGCTCAAGGAGTTCTTTGCGGGAACGCTGAAGGAGAATGTCGACAAGCTTCCCATCAGGATCATTCCCAAGCAGAGGGTTCCCAACAGATGCTGCATCTACAAGGAGCGGGCGATGGTCCGCTACCGGATCATGGCACTTTTGGGCATCAATATCGAATCTGATGACGATGAGCTGAAGAGCCTCGCCGAGTATGTAGAGGAGGTGATGGAGACAGACAAGAGCGCCGCACCGATTCTGACGACCATCAGTACCGCCTGTTCTTCCTGCCCTCCTGACCGCTACCTGATCAGCGACGCCTGCAGAGGCTGTTTTGCCAGGCCTTGTCTGGCAAACTGCCCCAAGGATTGCATCACCTTTTCCGGCGGGCAGGCCCATATTGATGAGAGCCGCTGCATCCGCTGCGGCAAGTGCAAGGAAGTATGCCCCTTCCATGCAGTTGTCCATATCCCGGTTCCCTGCGAGGAAGCCTGTCCGGTCAATGCGGTGAAGAAAAACGAAGAGGGATATGTGGAGATTGATTACAAGAAGTGCATCAGTTGTGGACGCTGTGCGATGAGCTGCCCGTTCGGGGCCATAGTCGAGCGTTCATCCCTCATGCCGGTAGTCAAGATGCTCGGCAAAGAAGAGCATGTAACCGCCCTGATCGCCCCGGCCATAGAAGGTCAGTTTCCCGGTACGCTTTCCCAGATAAAGGCAGCCTTGCTTGCTGCCGGGTTCTCCTCTGTGCTGGAGGTCAGCGAGGGGGCTGAGACGACAAGCCTGCATGAAGCCGAGGAGCTGGCCGAGCGTAAAGCGAGGGGTGAAGGATATATGACCACCAGCTGCTGTCCTGCCTACATGGAGCTTGTCGACAAGCATCTGCCGTTCCTCGGCGAACGCCGCTCCTCGGCTCTCTCTCCCATGGGGTATGCGGCGCTGAAGGCAAAAGAGCTCAATCCTGCCACCAAGAACGTCTTCATAGGTCCTTGCCTTGCAAAGAAGGTGGAGGCACTCAGGTTGAAGACGGTCGATGCTGTCATCACCTTCAGCGAGCTTGCCTCCCTGTTCATCGCCAAAGGCATCGACGTACGGGAATTGGAGGGCTCCGATCTTGGTGATACCTCCTCATTCGAGGACTGCCGGCAGTTTGCACTCTCCGGTGGGGTTGCCTCCTGCGTGCTGAGCCGCTTTGCCCCGAGCCATGAAGTGCAGGTGCTCCCGGTCAACGGGGTAGACAAGAAGATGTTCAGAACGATGAAAATCTGGGAGAAACGACCTGCCGAGGCCGACTTGGTCGAGGTGATGTGCTGCGAGGGTGGTTGCATCAACGGCCCGGGTGTGGTAGTAAAACCCTCAGTGGCGATGAAGCTGCGTGGAGGGAACAAGGCCGCCGCGCCGGTGAAAGCCATGCGGTCGGTAATCCAGTGACGAGGAGCGTGGTATATGATATTGCACAAGGATGGCGGGATTCTTGATCAGCTTGCTGCTTTGATCGGTGATTGGGATGGAACTCTGCAAAGGCGCTACTGCCATCTCTCCAATGCCTCGGCTTTGCTCTCTGAATGTTTGGAAGACATCAATTGGGTGGGGTTCTACCTTGTCGATGATTCAGGTCAGAAATTGGTGCTTGGCCCATTCCAAGGGAAGGTCGCATGCACCGACATTCCTTTTTCCAGAGGAGTGTGCGGACTGTGCGCCCGAACCGCCAAGAGTGTTCGAGTCGACGATGTGCATGCATTTGCCGACCATATTGCCTGCGACAGTGCGAGCAGAAGCGAACTGGTTGTGCCTCTGCTCGATGCCAAGGGCAGGGTGGTGGGAGTGCTCGATGTCGACAGCCCCAAGCTTGGCCGATTCACCTCGATGGACCAAGAGTTCCTAGAGGGCGCTGCCGCCGTTATTTCCCGCCTGTTGTACTCTTGACAATTTTTTGCAATGTAAGCATTCTATCTGACAAGGCGATGAGAAAGACGAGTAGTCGACAACGGGGCCACAGGGAGAATTCCCTTGATTGAGAGGAATTTGGCAGGCGCTCGATGAAAACCCCTTTTGAGCCGCATACCGAACGGGAAACCTGGTAGATTATGCCGCACACCTGGCGATACAGGTAAATTGAGCGTCCTTTTCGGTGGCGAAGCATCGAAAAGGGAAGCAAGGTGGAACCGCGGAACATGAGAGCCCTCATGTCTTCGTCCTTGCCGGATGCGGATGATGCCGTACCGGAGAGGGAAGGCATGAAGGCTTTTTTGTTGGTATATACAAGGAGATATGGTATGGCAAAGGAAGATGCAGGAGAGAAACTCTCCAAAATTAGACACTCAATGGCGCATGTCATGGCAGAGGCGGTGCTGCAAATGTTTCCCACAGCACAGATAACGATCGGCCCTGCGATCGACAACGGCTTTTATTATGATTTCGACCTGCCCAGACAGTTGGTCAATGAGGACCTCGAGGAGATTACCACACGGATGAAGGCGATCATCGCCGAGGGCAAGCCGTTTGTCCGTAGGGTGGTGAGCCGCGCCGAGGCCCGGAAGCAGTTCGCCGACCAGACCTATAAACTTGAACTGCTGGAG
Source organism: Sphaerochaeta sp. UBA5836 (assembly GCF_002432845.1). NCBI lineage: Bacteria > Pseudomonadati > Spirochaetota > Spirochaetia > Spirochaetales > Sphaerochaetaceae > Sphaerochaeta > Sphaerochaeta sp. UBA5836. Next base: position 5,603 of record NZ_DJGW01000055.1, on the reverse strand, counting down.
GCCATTCCCGAGGATGAGGAGGTGTCGTTGTACAGCCAGGGTGGCTTCACCGACCTGTGCCGCGGTCCTCATGTGGAGTCGACCAAGGAGTTGAAGGCTGATGCCTTCAAGCTGATGAGCATCGCCGGTGCCTATTGGCGCGGCAAGGAGACCAACCCGATGCTGACCCGCATCTACGGTACTGCATGGGAGAATGCGAAGGACCTTCGATTGTACCTGCAGCACCTTGAGGATGTTGAGAAGCGCGACCATCGAAAGCTCGGCAAGGAGCTCGACCTGTTCAGCCTGCATGAAGAAGCCGGCCCGGGTCTGGTGTATTGGCATCCGATGGGAGCGCGCATCCGTCAGGCGATCGAGAACTTCTGGCGCAGCGAGCATTATGCCAACGGCTATGAGATGGTCTACACCCCCCATCTCGGCCGATCATGGCTTTGGGAGACCAGCGGTCACCTGGGTTTCTACAAGGAAGGCATGTATCCTCCGATGGAGATGGACAAGAGCGACTACTATGTGAAGCCGATGAACTGTCCGTTCCATATCATGATTTACAAGAACAGCAAGCGTTCCTATCGGGACCTGCCGTTCCGCTGGGCTGAGCTGGGTACCGTATATCGGTATGAGAAGGCCGGAGCCATGCATGGTCTGATGAGGGTGCGTGGATTCACTCAGGATGACGCCCACCTCTTTGTCACCCCCGACCAGATGAATGATGAGATTCTGGAGGTTTTGCGGTTCTCATTGCATATGCTCCATGCATTCGGATTCACCGAGATCAATGCATACCTTTCCACCAAGCCGGAGAAATCGGTAGGTGACCCGGCTCGTTGGGCTGATGCAACCGAGGCACTGCGCAAGGCTATTGTGGCTGAAGGGTTGTCGTATGAGATCGATGAGGGCGGTGGAGCCTTCTACGGACCGAAAATCGACCTCAAGATCAAGGATGCCATCGGTCGTGAATGGCAGCTCTCCACGGTTCAGTTTGACTTCAACGAGCCTGAGCGCTTCGATATGACCTTCGTGGACAAAGACGGCGTGGAGAAACGCCCGTACATGATCCATCGGGCCCTTCTTGGTTCCATCGAGCGGTTCTTCGGTGTTCTGATCGAGCACTATGCAGGAGCGTTCCCGCCGTGGTTGTCGCCTGAGCAGATCAAGGTGATTCCGGTTGGTGAGACCTTCTTCGATTACGCAAAGGAGCTGGAGGGAAGGCTGCGCAAGGAAGGCTTCCGGGTTAGTGCCGACCTTGGTGACGACCGCATGAACGCCAAGATCCGCAACGCCCAGCAGCAGAAGATTCCCTATATGGTGATCATCGGCGAACGGGAGGCTCAGAACGACCAGGTATCGGTACGGCTGAGAACCGGCAAGCAGGAGAACGGGCTTTCCACCCAGGCGTTCATCGATATGGTGAAGCAGAAGGTAGAGAGCAAGCAGCAGCTGTAAATGCCAAGAGAGCCGGAGCGATCCGGCTCTCTATCGGTGGAGGGATGTATGAATCAACAACAAGCCTTTGCACGCCTTGAGGAGCTTGACCGTCATCTGGTGATGCTTGAGCATATCGGCGCAGCCTTGCAATGGGACCAGGAGATGGTTCTCCGTGATAAGGCGGTACAGGAGCGCTCCATCCAGCTCGGCTGGCTTGCCGAGCAGTCCCATGCTGTTGCAAGCGGGGATGAGATGGGGCGGTTGCTCGATGTCTTGGATGAAAGAACGTGTGAATCGGATTTCGAGCGGGCCTTGATCAGGGTGCGTAGAAGAGAGTACGAAAGAAAGCGCCGAATGCCCAAGGATTTGGTGAGGGCCATCACCGAACAGGCAGCAAAAGCCCATCAGAGCTGGGTTTCGGCCCGTAAAGCCGACGACTTCGCCCTTTTTTCAAAAGACCTGTCGGTCATGGTGGATTTGGTGAAGGAGAAGGCCTCCTGCCTGTCTGACGGCCAAGCCACCTTGTATGATGCTCTGCTCTCTGAGTTCGAGGAAGGCATGAACACCCAGGAGGTGACTTCCCTCTTTGATTCGATCAAGGGCCCGCTGTCGGATATGGTGCAGACCTATGCTGACAAGGATGTGGATGACTCTTTTTTACACCAAGCGTATGCAATCGAGGGCCAGCAGGCGTTTGCCAACCAGGTGCTGACCGATATGGGATTCGATTTCACCCGCGGCAGCTCTGCCGTCTCGGTGCATCCGTTCACAACGACCATTGCAAGCGACGACATCCGCATCACCACCCGCTATACCGATCCCAGTGTCATGGATAGTTTTTCCTCCTCGATTCACGAAGGCGGGCATGCACTCTATGAGATGGGAGCTTCAAATACAATCTTGAGAGGTACGAGCCTGGCCGGTGGGGCTTCCCACGGGATGCACGAATCGCAGAGTCGGCTTTGGGAGAACATGGTCTCAAAAAGTCCTGAGTTCTGGGAGCGCTACTATCCACAGTTTCAAAAAATCTTCCCCTCCCAGACTGCCGTTGTAGGTCTCGACCGATTTGTCAGGGCAGTCAACAAGGTTGGGCGGACCTGCATCCGCGTCAATGCCGATGAGATGAGCTACAGCCTGCACATCTTTCTTCGGTTCGGTCTTGAGCAGGCCCTGCTTGCCGGAAGCCTTTGTGTAGCGGACCTTCCCCAGGCATGGAATGAGGAGTTTTCCCGCCTCTTCGGGTTCAAGCCGGCAACTGACAGGGAGGGTGTCTTGCAGGATGTGCATTGGAGCAGCGGTGACTTCGGGTACTTTCCCACCTACGCTCTGGGTAATCTCTATGGAGCCCAAATTTGGGCTCATATGCAGAGCCAGCTCGGCCTGCAACCCGGCGATGTGGAAGGTATCAGCTCGTATCTGAGAAAGGCCGTTTATGAGAAGGGTGCCTTGAAAACAGGACGGGAGACAGCCCTGGCGGTAACCGGAAAAGCTCTTGACGCAACGGTGTTCACAAGCTACCTTGAAAACAAGTTCAGCCGGCTGTTCGGCTAATCAGAGGTATTCATGAATATTCCGAATAAGCTTACGGTATCCCGGCTGATCATGGCTCCCATGTTCTTCATCGCTTTCCATTTGGGCGTTTGGTTCGGAGAGGACTTACAAAGCCTTTCTTCCATCCTGACTCTTCTTTTATGGGCGCTCACAGAGTTGACGGACTTGCTGGACGGCCAGATTGCCAGACGCAGGAATTTGGTTACCGATTTGGGCAAGGTGATGGATCCGTTTGCCGATACCTTCTCCCGACTGACATACTTTGTGTGCCTGTCGGGGGCCGGTGTCATGCCTCTTTGGACCTTCATCCTTATTATGTGGAGAGAGTTCTCCATCCTGTTCGTGCGCATGTTGATGATGGGAAAGGGCAAGCCGGTGGCGGCAAACCTGTGGGGGAAGAGCAAGGCTGTACTGTATGCCATCAGCGGGGCGTTGGGCATTCTCTATATCGCCTTGGACAACTGGCTCTCCGATGCTCCTTTCATGGAAGGGGCCCGCATCGGCCTGTATGTGGTTTTCGTATTGGCGGCCTTATCTTCAGTCATGTCCTTCTTGACGTACATCAAGGCAATCATCCGTGATGGCAGCCTTTCGACAATGACCCGATGACTATGCTGGGTGTGCAGAATCTCAGCAAGGACGAGGCCTCACAGGTCTCGTTTTTGCTCACTGATGTTGATGATACGATTACAACCGAAGGAAAGCTCAGGCCGGTTGCTCTTGCGGCCTTGTATGCCCTGCAGGAAGCAGGCATTCGAACCATTTGTGTGACCGGGGGGTCTGCTGGATGGGGCGACACCTATCTCAGACAGTGGCCGGTTGAGGCCGTGCTCAGCGAAAGCGGAGCAGTGTGCCTGTATCGCAAAGATGGTGCCATCCGCAAGTATGTACACCCCTCCATCGTACAAGAGGGGTATGAACAGCGAAAAAGCGCCTTGATTCAGAAGGTGCTCTCCCAGGTCCCCGGTTCCAAGCTTTCCAGCGACCAGTTTGCCAGAATCTATGATGTTGCGTTCGACCACGGCAGCGAGCCGCCGTATTTGGATGCCCGGCAGATTGCAAAGGTGGTCGAGGTGTGCAGAAGCATGGGAGCTGGGACTGCGGTAAGCTCGATTCATGTGAATGCTTGGTTTGGTTCCTTTGACAAGTATCAGGGGACAAAAGCCTTTTTTGCCGATGTCCTTGGTCTTGATGAAGCAACGATGATTCAGAAAAGCTGCTATTGCGGGGATGCCCCCAACGACCAGGTGATGTTTTCTCATTTTCCCTTGAGTTTTGGTGTCGGCAACATAAAAAAGCACGTCCAATCGATGCAAGTGCTTCCTCGCTATGCCTCTGAGAGCGAGGGTGGTGCAGGATTTTCTGAGATTGTGTACGAGCTTCTGAAAAAACGGGCGAATTAAATGCAGAAATAGTTGCAAGGGATGCTTGACACTAGAAGGCGTCTTTTGTTATGTTATCGGAGCACGCTGAGCGACGCCAAGTCGACGGCGGTTGTTTTTTGACAGACATATGAGAGAAGAGAAGAGAAGATACAAGACACGAGATGATTGCCAATTGGCTGTTGATCGAGTGTGTGGAAGCTGTAAGGGCTTTCTGTCAATTACCTAAGAAATGATGAACAGTAGTATGAAAGCTACGTTCGTTTGCGAGGAATGACAGGGTGAACTATTGAAGAAGTAGAGCCCGCGCCTTCGGGTGCGGGATTCCTATGACGGAGAGTTTGATCCTGGCTCAGAACGAACGCTGGCGGCGCGTTTTAAGCATGCAAGTCGAGCGGCAAGGGTCTTCGGGCCCCTAGAGCGGCGGACGGGTGAGTAACACGTGGACAATCTGCCCCCCGGCCGGGGATAGCCCAGGGAAACCTGGATTAATACCGGATGAGACGGGACCCGCGGAGGCGGGATCCGGGAAAGGCGCTGCGGCGCCGCCGGGGGATGAGTCTGCGTCCCATTAGCTTGACGGCGGGGTAACGGCCCACCGTGGCGACGATGGGTAGCCGGCCTGAGAGGGTGTACGGCCACATTGGAACTGAGACACGGTCCAGACTCCTACGGGAGGCAGCAGCTAAGAATCTTCCGCAATGGGCGAAAGCCTGACGGAGCGACGCCGCGTGAACGAAGAAGGCCGTGAGGTTGTAAAGTTCTTTTCGGGAGGGGGAACGACCGTGGCAGGGAATGGCCGCGGGATGACGTGAATCCCGGAATAAGCCCCGGCTAACTACGTGCCAGCAGCCGCGGTAACACGTAGGGGGCGAGCGTTGTTCGGAATCATTGGGCGTAAAGGGCGTGCAGGCGGTCCTGCAAGTCCGGCGTGAAAGACCCCGGCCCAACCGGGGGGGCGCGCTGGAAACTGCAGGGCTTGAGTACAGGAGGGGATGCCGGAATTCCAGGTGTAGGGGTGAAATCTGTAGATATCTGGAGGAACACCAATGGCGAAGGCAGGCATCTGGCCATGTACTGACGCTGAGACGCGAAGGTGCGGGGAGCAAACAGGTTTAGATACCCTGGTAGTCCGCACAGTAAACGATGTGCACCAGGTGGCGGGGGGTCGACCCCCGGTACCGTAGCCAACGCATTAAGTGCACCGCCTGGGGAGTATGCTCGCAAGGGTGAAACTCAAAGGAA
>NZ_DJGW01000021.1:16610-28380 GCF_002432845.1 Sphaerochaeta sp. UBA5836 | reverse complement strand
TGCATGTATCGACCTATACTTTGTAACGAAAGCCGTGTTATAGTCACGCTATATCACACAGAGAGGGGCTTTCACCCTAATTGAGAGGTCAATATGACAAGTTTTGGAATTTGGGGACTTATTCCTCCCGTTCTCACCATTACCCTTGCCTTTATCACCAAGGACGTAATGGTATCCCTGTTTCTGGGTATTTTCTCTGGTGCAATCATTGTAGCCGGTGGTAATCCCTTGATGGCAATCATCAATCTTACCGACATGATTGCAGGTTCACTCAATGATGGATGGAACATCCGCATCTTCCTCTTCTGTGCATTGCTCGGCGGCTTGGTCGGTATGCTCAGCAAGACAGGTTCCGCCCATGCCTTCGGCCGGTGGGCAGCTGACAAACTGCATACCGAGAAGACCAGCCTTTTGATGACCTGGTTCTGCGGACTCTTGATCTTCATCGACGATTACTTCAACAGCCTTGCTGTGGGAACGGTCATGCGCCCGATCACCGATAAGAACAAAGTAAGTCGTGCCCAGCTTGCCTACATCCTCGACTCAACGGCCGCTCCTGTGTGTATTCTCGTACCCATCTCCAGCTGGGTCATCACGGTGATGTCGATCGTCAAGGGTTCTGAAGGATTTGAAGCTCTCGGTGTAAGCGAATTCTCCTTCTTCATGCGCTCCGTACCTTACAATCTGTATGCCCTGCTTACAGTATTCATGGTACTGGTAATAATTTTGACCGGACGAAATTTCGGACCGATGGCCCGCAGCATCGCGTACGCCAAGGAAACCGGCAAGCTCTACAACGAGACCTATGGTCCCGCCCCTGGTGAAGTGGACATCGGCGGCAATGAGAATGCAGCAAAAGCAAAGCCCTTGGACATGCTTTTCCCCATTCTTGTGCTCATTGTCTCTGCAGTGCTTCTCTTCCCGATCACCACATACCTTGGTGCCATCGATGGGGAGAGCATCACCAGCTTGGGTGCGGCAGCAGCCTCCATGTCCCTCGGTGATGCCTTCAACAACACCGACGCATCCATGGCCCTCTTCTATGCAGTCATTTTCACCTTGGTGATCTCCTACATCTACTACACCGCCCGCAAGCTCTTCACGATTAAATCGGCAAGCGAAGCCATCGGTGATGGTATCAAGTCGATGGTGCCCGCATTGATCATCCTGACTATGGCTTGGACCATCGGGACAGTCATCAAGAGCAGCCCGGAAGACGGAGGTCTCGGCCTTGCCGCCTTCCTCAGTGATGTGGTGGTCGGTGGAGGATTCCCGATTGCTCTGGTCCCCGTCATTGCCTTTGCGCTTTCTGCCCTGATCTCCTTCTCAACCGGAACTTCATGGGGCACATTCGCCATCATGATCCCGATTGTAATGCCCATCGCTGTCGGCCTTGCCCAGGCAAAGGGTCTCGCTGATTCCGCTCTGCTCAACGCAGCGATGATCAGCGTAAGTGCCGTCCTCGGCGGCTCGGTCTTCGGTGACCACGCCTCCCCGATTTCCGACACCACCATTCTCTCTTCCACTGGTGCAGGATGTCCCCACCTTGAGCACGTAGCAACCCAGATGCCGTATGCCGTTACTGCAGCAATCTGTACGTTGGTAGGATTCATTTTCGGCGGCATCACCCTCAACGTCTTTGTAGCATGGTTGGCAACACTCATTTGCTTTGCCGCAGCGATGGTGTTCCTGCCCCGTTACTACAAGAAATAAGAAGTCGTTTCTTCTGCTTGGCCCGCCGTCCGGCGGGCTTTGTCTTGCCCTAGGGTCGTAAGCCTCCTATACTTGTATAAGGAGGACGGTATGGACATAGTTCAAATTCAGGGACACATCAAGGAGTATGAGTGGGGCAACAACTCATTCATTCCCGCTCTTCTCTCCCAAGCAGAAGATGGAAAGAGCAAAGCAGAGCTCTGGTTTGGTACACATCCAAGCGGCGATGCCAAAGTCGTTGAAAGTGATGAACCGCTTTCTGCGTTTCTTGCAAAGGACAGTCTTCATTGGTTCGGGCAGGAACATGTGGACTGCTTTGGTGAACAGCTTCCCCTCTTGTTGAAGGTTCTGGCCATCGACAGGCCCCTCTCCATCCAGGTACATCCTACCAAGGCACAAGCTGAAGAGGGGTGGGCCAAGGAAGAACTGTTCCGTGCCCATCACAGCAAGGAACTTTGGAACTACAAGGATCCGAATCGTAAGGCCGAAGTAATCTATGCTCTTACTCCTATTACGGCAATGTGTGGTTTCAGGCCGCTCAAGCAGATCATCCCTACCTTGAAACTTCTCATTCCCAATGGGTATGAGAAACATTTCTTGTATTTGGATAAGGAAGTTGAAGATCCAGACACACTTCTTGCAAAATTATTTGAAGACATCTACACCATGCCGCCCGAGGAGCTTGAAACGCTCATCAGTGAGTATATCGCTTCCTTGAAACAGCACGAGGAGCTTCCCTTCGCAACCGGTGACGGCGCCTTTTTGGAGAGCAAGGGCATCGTACTCTCCTGCTATGGCGCCTATCCCAAGGACCCCGGATTGTTCTGCCCCTTTCTTTTGCATGTCAAGCACCTGCATCCGGGTGAAGCCCTCTATCTGGAGCCAAGGACGCTCCATGCATATGTACTGGGCAACGGCATTGAGCTGATGAGCGCCTCGGACAATGTTCTGCGCGGCGGCCTTACCAACAAGAAAGTGGATGTGAAGGAACTGATGAAAATCTTGGAGATCAAGGGCAAGGAAGTAGAGAAAGCTCCGATGCTCATTGGCCGTTCGGGACGGCTTCACGTACTCACTCCCACCGAGGAGTTTCACCTGATGGTGCTCAAGAGCGGGACCTACCACATCAATGAACGAAGGAGCATCGAGCTGTTGTTCGTAACGGAAGGGCAGGCGGTATTCCAATCATCCACTGAGACCCGTACGCTGCAAAAGGGAAGCTGTCATGTGGTTGCGGCCTCTCTCTCCTCCTATACCTTGGAGGTGGAGGGGATGCTCTTTATCGCCGACGTACCCCGCTGATCATTTTTCTCTCTTTGGGGTTGGAAAGCCGGTTGGCCTGATGCTATAGTCCTCATATGGATGATTACCTGAATGTATTGAATAAGGAGATGCGCCCTGCAATGGGGTGCACGGAACCTGCAGCCTCAGCCCTTGCAGGTGCGAAGGCCGCTCAGTTGTTGGACGGATATCCCACTACCTTGCACGTGGTAACGAGCAGGGATATGGTGAAAAACGCCATGGGAGTGGGTCTGCCGAATTGCTCTCTCAAAGGAATCCAGGCGGCAGTGGCTCTTGGTGCCGCAGGCGGTGATGTTGAGAAAGGCTTAAGTATTCTCAGTGAGCTGACCGAAGAACAAATTCAGCGGGCGATTTCCATGCCGGTTTCGCTTTCCATAGATGCAGAAGTCCCTTCTCTGTATATCAAGGTGATCGCTAACAATGAGACAGGCTCTTCTGTGGCTGTGATCAGCGGTGAACACGACCGGTTCAGCTATCTTGAGCAGCATGGGCAGGTTCTGCTCAGCTTGGCAGTCGATGCCTGTGGTTCCTCCTTGGAAGAGGAGGATGAACAGTATATGGGCGGCAGTTGCTTGTCGGAATTACTCGCATGGGTCCAAGAGGCACCCCAGGAGGCCTTGGATTTGGTCCTTGAAGCCAAAGAGACCAACATGGCCATCGCCCGGCATGCAATGGATCACCCCTACGGACTGTCCGTAGGCAGAATTGCCGCCGAGCCGATCGGTAAAAACCCTTCCAGTCTCGCTGAAGCCTTCAGCCTTGCTTCCGCAATGGCGGCTGCGGCCAGCGATGCACGAATGGCTGGGTGCCCGCTTCCAGTCATTATCAACAGCGGTAGCGGAAACCAAGGCATCACCCTGACCGTTCCCTTGGCTGTTGTGGGTTCATACCTACAGTGCAGTGATGAGAAGCTGGCCAGGGCCCTGCTGCTCAGCCAATTGGTCGGTCTTGCCCTGACTGCCAGAAAAAACAGGCTCAGCGCCTTGTGCGGTGCTTTTACGGCAGCCATCGGTACTGCGTGCGGATTGGTCTATCTGCTCGATGGCACGCTTGTAGAGATGGACCGGGCTTTCAACACCATGGTGGGCAACCTGACCGGCATCATCTGCGATGGGGCGAAGATGACCTGTGCCTTGAAGATTTACAGTTGCGTGGAAGCTGCGAACCTTGCTTGCAAACTCGCTATCAGAGGTATTTCACCGGGAAATGAGAGCGGTATAGTAGGGAAAAGCAGTAAAGAGACCATGGATTTCCTCTCAAGGATCAGTCGAGAAGGGATGGAGGAGACGGATAAAACGATTCTTTCCATCATGTTGGGAAAACAAGCATGAACTATGTTGCAATAGATTTTGAAACGGCGAACGGGTATCCAGGTGGAGCTTGTTCAGTCGCCTTGGCCCGCTTTGATGAAGAGGGGGTGTTGCTGGATACCTATTATTCACTCATCCATCCCAAGCACCCCTATTTCGATCCGGGCATGACAGTGGTGCACCAGCTCAAGGATGAAGAGTGCCTTGCCGCCCCCCAGTTTGATGGGATTTGGCCGGCCATGCGCGACTTCATCGCTAAAGATCTTTTGGTTGCCCATAATGCCGTTTTCGATATGAGTGTACTGAAGGGCTGCTTCGAGGTCTACGACCTGGAAGCAAGGCAGATGCCGTACCTCTGTACGTTGACCATTGCAAAGAAGGTTTGGCCGAAAATGCTCAGCTACAAGCTGGCCTATTTGGTTGACTACTTTGGGATGGAGTACCAGGCACACTATGCCCTCGATGATGCGATCATGTGCGGAAAAATGATGCACAAGCTCTGTTACGGGCACCTCAACGAGATGCTCGACCTCAGACGCTTCTTGATCACCAAGGGCATCGAGCCGAAGTTTATCGAGAACCAGCGAAAAGGCGGAGATTTTTTCCTATAAGTGGATAGAGTCCTGTGGCCCAGAGTCCCACCATTGTATAGCGAAGGAATGCTCCAAGTGCGTACAGCGACTCTGGGATCACCGCTTTGGCTCCCATGAACACCAAGATTCCGATCAGTCCGAGTAGATAGCGGAGAATCTGTTTACTTCTCTTCTCCTCGACAATGAAACCTACTTTTTTACTCTCCAAAACAAAACCCAGGTAGCCGCCGCCACCAAGGGCGAAGACTTTCATGAGATCTGTGAAAGCAACTTCATCAATCAGGCTCAGGTTGAGGAGAATCGCTGTTATAGCCCCTGCGACGAGGGAAAGAGATCCGATCCACATGCTCAGGCGTATACGCTTTTGCATGTCATCGTACAGAGCATTCAGGTAACGGCTTACCACGAAGCTGACGGTCACACCCAGCAAAAGCCCTGCGAAGACATCGATCGGCCAATGTACGCCCAGATAGAGGCGGCTCAAGCCTACGAGTACCATCATGACTGCACAGAAAATGCTTACCGAGCGCTTTTTGAAGGTAAGGGCGAGAGCGGTGTAGAAAGCTGATCCGGTGGTGGTATGTCCGCTGGGAAATGAATAGCCGGTAGCCGTTTCCAGACGCTTGCCGCCTATGGATTCGAGTACCTGAAACGGCCTTGGAGCACGGACAATGGCTTTGAGGATTCCCATGCCGAGGACGGCAAACAGGACTGAGGTGAAAAGTCCAAATCCTTTCTTCTTGTCATAGTTGTAGAAGATGTAGAGAATGACTGCTATGACGAAGGTCTGTTCGCCCACAGCGGAGGCGATGTTGGCCAGAAAATCAAGGGTGGGGTTTGCAATGTTGAGAAAGAACAGCATGATGGATTCTTGCATAATTGACTCCTTGAAAGCAGTATACGGGAGGAGAATATGTATGGCAATCGGGTAATCGGCAATCCAGTTGACAAAAGCATGCGTTTCGTGTAGGTTCCAAGAGTGCTTTTTTGAGGGTGTAGCGAAGCTGGTTATCGCGACGGCCTGTCACGCCGTAGATCGCGGGTTCGAGTCCCGTCACTCTCGCTTTCAGAAACCGCCTTGGATTCCAGGGCGGTTTTGTTGTTATCTACAGGTAAATCCTGACTTTGGAGGAACGATGAAGATACTGGTAGGCATGAGCGGAGGGATTGACTCTTCAGTTGCAGCTTACTTATTGAAGCAGCAAGGGCACGAGGTTATGGGCGTTACGATGACCATTTGGAATAAACGCTCTCATTTGACTCGTCCCTTGAACTCCACCAGTTGTTTCGCCCCGGATAAGACCGAGGACATTCGGGCCATCAAGAGAATATGCGAGAAAATCGGAATCGAGCACCAGGTGCTTGAACTCAGCGACCTCTTTGAGGAAATAGTGCTGGCCAATTTCAAGGCTGAATACATGGACGGGAGGACTCCCAATCCCTGTGTCTGGTGCAATGCAAAGATCAAGTTCGGAGCCATGGTCGAGTATGCCATCCAAAGCGGTCTTGTCTTCGATAGGTTCGCAACCGGCCACTACGCCAGAATAGTTGAACAGGACGGCCGCTATGCAGTCGCAAAAGCTGTGGACCTGAAGAAGGACCAGTCCTACTTCCTCTATCGCCTCAACCAACAACAGCTTGCAAGAACCCTCTTCCCACTCGGTGGAATGACCAAGGAGGAAGTGCGGAAAATCGATGTTGCACAAGGATTTCACAAGGTGTACCAAGAGGAGAGCCAGGACTTCTACGATGGGGATTACACCGACTTGCTGGATATCACCGCCCGTCAGGGAAACATCGTCAATAGGAGAGGGGAAGTGCTCGGCCGGCATGAAGGCATCTGGCACTATACCATCGGCCAGCGCAAGGGTTTGGGAATAGCCGCCGAGAGACCTCTCTATGTACTGGAGCTGAGAGCCGATACCAACGAAGTGGTCGTCGGATTTGTAGAGGAAACCCTGCAGAGCACCGTTATCGCCGGCGATGTCGTATGGTCGAAAGTCGGCGGGCTTGATGGCGAGGTGCCGGTTCAGGCAAAAATACGCTCTACAGGGTATGCCACCCAGGCCAAGGCCCGCCAGAATCCCGATGGGACCATCACGGCAATTTTCAGCGATGAAGTCAAAGCTGCCACAGTCGGCCAGTCGCTGGTGCTCTATGACGGTCCTGCAATTCTCTGTGGAGGCATCATCGAGCGAGCCTTCTGAGAGTTGCCCACCTTCTTGTTTCAGTTTATGATGAGGTGAAAAGGAGAGAACAATGCGAGTCATCATCCAAAACGATTATGAGAATCTGTCCCTTTGGGCTGCACGGTATATTGCCAATAGAATCAGGGCCTTTGAACCGAATGCAAATCGACCGTTTGTACTTGGACTTCCCACAGGATCGTCTCCGCTGGGAACCTATGCTGAGTTGATCAGGCTCAATAGGGAAGGATATGTCTCCTTTGCCAATGTTGTCACCTTCAACATGGATGAGTATGTCGGCCTTGAGCGCGACCACGAGCAGAGCTACTACACATTCATGTGGAAGAACTTTTTCAACCATATTGACATCAAGGCTGAGAATGTGCACATCCTTGATGGAACAGCCAAGGACCTGCAGGAGGAGTGCCGTTTGTATGAGGAGGCCATTGCCGCATTCGGGGGAATAGAGCTGTTTCTTGGCGGTATTGGCGCAGATGGTCACATTGCCTTCAATGAGCCCTTTTCCAGCCTTTCCAGCCGAACCCGCATCAAGAGCTTGACGTACGACACCAAGGTTATGAACAGCCGGTTCTTTGGGCACGACCTGAACAAGGTCCCTTCCCAGGCCTTGACCGTCGGAGTCAAGACGGTTACCGACAGCCGCGAAGTCATCATCCTGGTCAATGGTCACAACAAGGCCCGTGCCTTGCAGGCAACCATTGAAGGGGGAGTAAGCCAAAGCTGGACCTGCAGTGCCCTCCAACTCCATCCCAAGGCTGTCATCGTGTGCGATGAAGCGGCTTGCGGTGAACTGAAGGTGGACACCTACAAGTACTTCAAGGATATCGAGAGCGAGAACCTCTCGGTTGCAGCGATGCTCAAGTAAACAGGGAATCAGGTTCTTGGGGTTGGGAGTACTCTCTCCCAATTCCCTCTATCCAACGAAAATAGTGCAAGGATGAGACACCTTCCTTGCAGATTACTCCGCCCACTCTTATGGTGTTCTAAAACATCAAGGACGCGTGCATAGGCTTTGTCATTCTCTATGAAATCAGCGTGGAAGAAGTCTTCAGATACCTCAAACCAGAAGCGATCAGTCGTGTATGCATACATAGGTAACTTTTTGATACTGCTGAGGACAATTGTCAACGAATGACTGGAAGGTGGGAGACAATCGACAACCAAATATCCCAAAACGGGAAACTTTATATTGATTATTTTCAGAAAGGGATATACAGTATGCATGTGATATCAAGAAAGTGTTTGATTGAATTTGGATCTTGTCACCCAAATGTCAAAAGAGAACTGGCCACATGGTTTCACATGATGGAAAAGAAAGAATATCCAAGTCCCATCGCCATCAAAGAAGTATTTGGTTCAGCAGACATTATTCCTGGGGATAGAGTAGTATTCAACATCAAAGGCAATTCTTACAGGATTATAGCGAAAGTAAGATATTCTACACAAACCATGTTCATCAGATTCATCGGGACGCATGCAGAGTACAGTAATGTAAATGCGGAGACTATATAATGAAACCAAAACTGATAAAGAATGATCAAGATTATGAGATGGCGCTGAAGCATATAGAGTCTCTGATGGAAGAACCCGAATCGACAGCCGTCAATGAAGAGATTGAATTGTACACTTCGTTGGTCTGGCTATATGAAGAGAAGACCTTTCCCGTTGACCTCCCTGACCCGATTGATGCGATAGTGTTTGTGATGGATCAAAAAGGACTCACAAGAAAAGATCTCATCCCAATTCTTGGAAGTCAGGGCAAGGTATCAGAAATTTTGAACAGGAAACGGCCGCTCAGCCTCTCCATGATCAGAAAAGTTCATGAAGAACTGAAGATTCCCGCTGAAATCCTTCTTAAGGATACACAGCAAAACCAGGTTCCACAAAGACGGTTCGCGTATGAGGATTTTCCCGTGTCTGATATGTTCAAGCTTGGATATTTCCCAGACTACCAAATCATTTCCCAGGTCAAGGAATACTTCGAAGAAGCCATGTCCACTTTGTTCAGCCGGTTTGGCGGGAAAACTCCCCAGCCGCTGTATTGCAAACAATCGAAAGGAAACCCAAATCTTGATGTATTGCTGGCTTGGCAGGCCCATATATTGCAAAAGTACGGGGCTGATGAGGTTGATGACTTTTTTTTGGATGCTCTTGATGACTCTTTCTTCAATGAATTGCTCTCATTCAGCATGTATCCCAAAGGCCCGCTCTTGGTGAAAGACTATCTTTATACGTATGGAATACGTTTCGTGGTAGAACCCCATCTCCCGAAAACTTATGTAGATGGTGCAGCTTTTGCATCTCATGATGGAAAACCCTTGGTTGTTCTTTCTTTGCGGCATGATCGAGTAGACAACTTCTGGTTTACTCTCTTGCATGAGTTGGCTCATGTCGCAAAGCATCTCTATGGCGGAGTAGATGATAGAGCCTTTTTTGATGATACTTCTTCCAATCCTAAAGAGTGTGAATCCCTTCTGGAACAAGAAGCAAATGATTTCGCCATGGAGCATTTAATCCCAGCGACACGGGTGGATGTTCAAGCATTGGGTGATGCATCCGCTTGGTCACCCTCCAAAATATTGGCAACGGCAAAAGAGCTCAAACGTTCTCCTGCGATACTTGCCGGCCGCATACGATATGAAACCGGCAACTATGGCCTTTTCTCTGAGATGTTGGGGGCCAAAGAATTGAAATGCTTATTTACGTAATCCCAGCTCGTTGGCAACCTTGATTGCCAGCTGGGGTTTGTCGGTCATAATGGAGTCAACTCCAAGGTTGTACAGCCTATGCATCTCTGCTTCGTCATTGATGGTCCATACCTGGATTATTGCACCCCGTGCGTGCATCACCTCAACAAAGTCCCTGGTGATGACTTCGATACCCCATTGACGTACCGGTACCTGGAAGATCACCTTCGACCTTGCCGTCGTCCTTTTGGGCAGGAGATGCAATTTTTGCAGTGCAAGCAAGGGTAGCACTTCTGCTGTGGTGATGCTGGTCTGGATTCTCGGCTCCCGTTTCCTCAAGAGCTTGAGATTTGAGAGATGGAACGAGGCGGCAACCACGCGCCGGGTAGCATGTTCATCCTTGATCACCTGGATGAAGGCATCGACGATTGCCGGCCCTTTGCTCTTCAAGTCAACGTTGAAACACATGGCAGGGCAGCTTTTCAGAGCTTCCATGAGGGTGCATAGCTGCACGCCCTTGCCCCTGAACGGAAACGTTTTTCCACCATCGGAGGTGAAGGTGTAGCCGGCATCGAGGGCCTTCAGCTCCTGTAGCGTATGCTCCTCCACACGGCCGCTGCCGTTGGTGTTGCGTTCGAGGGTGGGATCGTGCCAGATCACCAGATGACCGTCCCTGCTCAAGTGGACATCGGTCTCGATTACATCGACACCCATCCTGCAGGCGCTCTCAAAGGCAGGCAGCGTGTTTTCGGGAAAGTGGGCGCTGTCGCCACGGTGGGCGACCACACGGGGCATGGGATCGAAGAAAGACTTAAACATCGTCTTCACTCTCCTTGAAAGCCTTGATGCGGGACATCTTCACGAAAATCTTTTCCATTTTTTGGATTTCGCTCTCGGTCAGACCGGCACGGACGAATACATCCCGCAAGAACCTGAAAGTCCATAGCTTTTCCTGGGCCAATTTGAAATAGCCTATACCATCAAGTGCTTCACAGGAGGCGAGGGCTGCCTTTTCACACCGATACTGGGTCACAGGATTTGCTTCCACCGGATACGTCTTGATGGTATCGAAGAGTGTGAAGGTGATAATCTGAACAGCTTGGGAGAGGTTGAGAGAGGGGAACTGGTCGCTGGTGGGTATGGTGACCACCAGCGAGCATTCGGCGACCTCGTCATCGGTCAAGCCGTCAGACTCCCGGCCAAAGACAATCGAAACCAAGCCTTCGCCTGTTTTCATCACCGTATCGGCCAATTGGGCGGGGCTCTGCGCACAGTCCTTGCGAAACTTTCCCCGTCTGCGGGTTGCGGCGACCGAGAGCACACTATCGGCAAGCGCCTGTTTGAGTGTAGGGAAGCGCTTTGCGTTGTCCCACACATCACTGGCGTGGAGGGCCAGCGTACGTACCCGGTTTTCGTCGTACTCCCGTTGCCCTACAAGGACGAGGCGGGTTATTCCCATGGTCTTCATTGCACGACAGGTGGAGCCGATATTTGCTCCATCCTGAGTGTCCACCAGCACAATTTGAATCCTTCCTAGATTGCTTTGTTGGTCCATGATTCCAGTAGTAACAGATATTGCAGGTTTTTCCAAGCTAGTCTATAGTTGTCCCATGACAGAAACTCCGTCCGGCATCAACAAATATTCACACATCTTTTTGGGGATAATTGCGGTATTGGCAATTCTTGCAGCATTGAAACTCTCCAAGGATGTTGCCATCCCGTTGGTGCTCTCCTTCTTTTGCTTCCTTTTGTTCAGCCCCCTTTTGCGTCGCCTCGATAAATTGCATATCCCCAAGTTTATTTCCATAACCTTTGTCATGGTACTCCTGCTCTTCATTTTTGTGTTGGCCGGCTGGTTTGTGATCATGACCGTGGACACCTTGGTTCGCCTTATTCCCTTCTACGCCGAGAAAGTGGTTTCGCTGGACAGGCTCATCTCCAGCCGGGTTTCAGAGTTC